>NZ_JBHWKQ010000054.1:0-48342 GCF_042730865.1 Streptomyces sp. NPDC059897
GGTCGTACGGCATGCCGTACGGAGAAGGGCGGTCGCGCGTCCCGGCGACCGCCCCTCAGCCGGCTCAGTGGTTGCCGGTGCCGTTCCCGGCGAGGACCGGGATGTCGCTCAGGATGTGCGAGAGCGGCTCGTCGCCCTTGGCCTGGGTGGAGTTCTCGGTGCACTGCTGGTTCTGCGGGGCCGACAGGATCGGGATGTCCTGGACGGCGACCGGCACGACACCGACGAGCGAGCCGACGTTGGCCTTGGCCGGCAGGCCGATGCAGGGCTTGTTGAGCGAGCCCTGGACGAGGCCGAGCTGCGGGCTCATGTCGCCCTTGGTGGCGGAGTTGCCGTACGTCTGCGACGAACCGTTGCCGCTGGTGGACGTCGTGCCCTGGTCGTCGCCGATGGCGAGCGCGGACGGGGCGGCCACGGCCGACAGGCCGGCGACGGAGGCAGCGATCGTGGCGGCTGCGAAGAGCTTCTTCATGGGGTGGTTCCCTTTCGATACGCGCGCTCCGGATACGGAGCTACGTGTGGTCAACTGGATTGCATTCCGGGCAGTTGCGGACCGAAACCCGTTCGGACCATTCCCGCGCGAGCCATTCGCAGGAAATTCGGCACTGTGCGCGACCTCCCGAACATCCGGACGCAGCGGATCAAAAGGCTCGTACAGCTACCTGAATTTCAGGCCGGGGCCGGAACAGCGGACCGGGCCGCCGGCGCGGCGGCCCGATTCACACAACGGGTCCTCAGTTGTTGCCGGCGCCGTTGCCGGAGAGGACCGGGATGTCGTCCAGGACGTGCGACAGCGGCTCGTCGCCCTTGGCCTGGGTGGAGTTCTCGGTGCACTGCTGGTTCTGCGGGGCCGACAGGATCGGGATGTCCTGGACGGAGACCGGCACGACACCGACGAGCGAGCCGACGTTGGCCTTGGCCGGCAGGCCGATGCAGGGCTTGTTCAGGGAGCCCTGGATCAGCGCCATCTGCGGGCTCATGTTGCCGTACGTGGCGGAGTTGCCGTACGTCTGCGAGGCGTTGTTGCCGCTCTCGGACGTGGTGCCGCCGTCGTTGCCGACAGCCAGGGCCTGCGGGGCGGCGGCGGCCGCGATACCGACGAGAGAAGCGGTGGCCGCCGCGGCAGCCATGGCCTTCTTCAGCATGAGGAAATTCCCCTTCTTTTTCCGTCTGGGAGCACTTGTATCAACTCCGCAGCGCGCCATCGGTTGCTCACGTTCACTCGGACGGGGTCCCGATCGATTCCGCTTCCGGCTCGGGTTCGATGAAATGAAAATCTCGCCGGAGCGGACTGCGTGGCCTGGGCGCGGGTGATCGAGCGGTTTTCGATCCCTGTCCGATCGGGTGTATATGCGGAACCATTTCCGGCTTTTGGAGTTGCGCTCAGTGCAGTAACCGTTGCCCGTCAGAAAAAGGAAACAGAACCATGCTCAAGAAGGCCATGGCCGCCGCAGCGGTCGCCGTCTCCGTCGTCGGAGTCTCCGCCGCGGCCGCTCCGCAGGCGCTCGCCATCGGCAACGACGGCGGCACCACGTCGGACAGCGGCAACGGCGCGTCGCAGACGTACGGCAACTCCGCCACCAAGGGCGACCTCAGCCCGCAGGTCGGTCTCGTCCAGGGCTCCCTGAACAAGCCCTGCGTCGGCCTGCCCATCAAGGGCAACGTCGGCTCGCTCGTCGGCCTGGTGCCGGTCTCCGTCCAGGACGTGCCGATCCTGTCGGCCCCGCAGAACCAGCAGTGCACCGAGAACTCCACCCAGGCCAAGGGCGACGAGCCGCTGTCGCACATCCTGGAGGACATCCCGGTGCTCTCCGGCAACGGTGTGCAGAACGGCTGATCAGCCGCACGCGCACACGGCTCGGGCCGCCGGCTTTCCTCACTTGCCGGCGGCCCGAGCTCTGTCATGGGGCGCCGGGCCGGAGGAGTCACGGGGCGCCCGGGGCGGGGGCCGCCCTCCCAACGGCGTGGAGCCGACGGCTGACAGGAGGGCGGCGCGGCCGATCTCATGACGGCCCTCAGTGGACCACCGGGCCCGCGCTCCGGAAGAACCGGTTCACCCGTTCGCCCACGACGTCACCCCAAAGGGGCCGCCGCGGAGATCAGTCACCCGTTCGGAGCCGCAACCCCGTGCGCGGCCGCCCCGTTGCACAGCGTGCCAGGCACCCGCGCTGGCCGAACAGAACGACCCCCAAGGAGCATGCTTCATGTCGCGTACCGCGAAGGCAGTCGTCTTTTCCGCAATGGCCGCCGCTGCCATGGCCGGCTCGGCCGGCGTCGCCGCCGCCGACTCCGGCGCGCAGGGCGCTGCCAC
Source organism: Streptomyces sp. NPDC059897 (assembly GCF_042730865.1). Taxonomy (NCBI): domain Bacteria; kingdom Bacillati; phylum Actinomycetota; class Actinomycetes; order Kitasatosporales; family Streptomycetaceae; genus Streptomyces; species Streptomyces sp. NPDC059897. The sequence goes on from NZ_JBHWKQ010000054.1 coordinate 2,312, forward strand.
CAACTCCCCCGGCGTGATCTCGGGCAACAACGTGCAGGTTCCCGTGCACGTGCCGGTCAACGCCTGCGGCAACACCGTCGACGTCATCGGTCTGCTGAACCCGGCGTTCGGCAACACCTGCGTCAACGACTGACGGGTACAGCCCGACTCTTCCGCAGCCGCCTCTCTCCGAGGGGCGGCTGCTCCGTTGTGCGGCCTGTCCGGTTTTTGGCGCGATTGCCGCACACCCCGGGGTCGAGACGCTCGTTGAGTGAACAGAAGCGAAATTTCCAACCGATGACGCAGGTCGTCGAGGGAAGGCAATAAACAATGAAGGTTCTGAAGACCGCTGCCGTTGTCGCCGGATCCATGGCGATTGTCGGTGCCGCCGCTCCGGCATTTGCCTCGGACCTCACTCCGATGAGCCTGAACGGCGCGGTGAACACGATCACCAGCCAGCGGACGCTCGATGTCGCCCCGGTGGACAGCAATCTTCTCGACCCGAAGAACGACGGGGGCGCCGTCAGCACCGTCTCGGGCGCTGTCAACGGGCTGAACGAGAGCGGTTCGGGCACCGGCAGCCTGCTCGGCGGGCTCCCCGCCGGCAAGTAGCCGCTCAGCGGGTTCGCACGGCGGGCCACGCGTCGAAGGCTGGTTCGGGACTCAGGGTTCCCGGGTCAGCCTTCGGTATTTCATCCACGGAATGCGTTCCGCCAAGCGAGTGAACGAAGGCCGGTGCGCCAATCGCGGCTGGCTAGGCTTCCCGGGTGACTTCAACTGTGAGCAGTGGCCCCGCATTTCGAGCAGCCGATCTGGGAACTCTGGCGGTCATCGCCTGGAGTGGCGAAGGTCCCGACGGGAATGGCGACATTCCTTTTCTCCTCGCGTACTCCATGGGCGATTCCCCGGCGGGACCCGAGGCCGCGGAGACGGCCGTGCGAGGCCTCCTGGAGACCAACGGCCTCACGGTGGGCACCACCGTCCACGACGCGGCGGGCCGCCCCCGGTTCCCCGTGTCCCTGCTGGTCGAGGCGGGGCAGGCCGTCGTCACCATGCCGCTCTTGAACGCCCAGTGCCCCGTGCCGCCCGAGTGGCTGGCGGCGGCGGAGGCCCGCAAGAGCGCGTACTTCCTGTTCACCACGCGCGTCTGGTCCGCCGCGACGCCGGGTTCGCCGGTCGGCGAGAAGGAACTGGAGGAGTTCGTGGGCGCCGAGGAGACCCTGCTGGCCTCCGCGCACTGCCTGCTGCCCGTCCGGCGCGTGCGCGCGTGACCACGGCCCCCGCCGTGCCCCGGCCGGGGAACCGGCACCGAAGCACCGCAGGCGCGCGAGAGGCCGCTCGCGCCGGGGGCGACAGGGCGCTCGCGTGGCTCCTCGTCGTCACGGGCGCCGCGGGGGTGCTCGCGTCGTGGGTCATCACCATCGACAAGTTCAAGCTCCTGGAGGACCCGAACTTCACGCCCGGGTGCAGCCTGAACCCGGTGGTCTCCTGCGGCAACATCATGAAGAGCGAGCAGGCCGCCGCGTTCGGCTTCCCCAACCCGATGCTGGGCCTCGTCGCGTACGGGCTCGTGGTCGGCGTCGGCGTGAGCCTGCTGACCGGGGCCCGCTTTCCCCGCTGGTACTGGCTGACCTTCACCGCGGGCACGGCGTTCGGCGTCGGGTTCGTGACGTGGCTGCAGTTCCAGTCGCTGTACCGGATCAACTCGCTGTGCCTGTGGTGCTGCCTGGCCTGGGCGGCCACCATCGCCATGTTCTGGCACCTGGTCGCGTTCGACGTCCGCAGCGGCTTCCTGCCGGCGTCCCGGGGCGTACGGACCTTCTTCACGGACTTCCCCTGGGTGCCGGCCGCCGCGCACCTCGGCATCGTCGGCATGATGATCCTGACCCGCTGGTGGGAGTTCTGGACGAGCTGACGGACACGCCCCCCGATGGCCCAATTCCCTTGATTGGTACCGGTCCGGCGGTGTGATTGGCACGTCATATCCCCTCACCTCTCTAGGGAGAAACGATGCGTCTTCGCACCTTCGCGGCCGCGGCCGTGCTGGCCGGGACCGCTGTCATGGGATCCGCGGCCATGGCCTCCGCCGTGGACGGCCCCGACGGCGCCAGCGCCACCGGTGTGGCCCAGAACAGCCCCGGCGTGCTGTCCGGGAACGTGATCCAGGTTCCGATCGACATCCCGATCAACGCGTGCGGGAACTCGCTCAACCTGATCGCCGGTCTCAACCCGGCGGGCGGCAACACCTGCGTCAACGGCTGAGCATTCGGCCCGCTCGAACCAACGGTGCCCGGGACGGCTTCGGCCGGCCCGGGCACCGCTTCGTGCGCCGGACCCGGAGGGCGGCGCCGGTCAGGACAAGATCACGGTGCCCCATCACAAGGAGCACCGCCTTCCTGTCCTCCGGAGGCACTCGCTCGTGGTCATCCCCGTCGTCGTCGCCGTGCTCGCCCTGATCGCGGGGCTCGCGGCCAACACATATCTGCGGCCGCGGCTGCTGGCCGAGGACGACGACAGCGGGATGGCCGTCAAGGACCTCGTCGGCCCCCTGCTCACCCTCACCGTCCTGCTGCTGGCCTTCGTCCTGGTCACGGCCTACGGCTCGTACGGAAAGGCCGAGGTGGCCGCGCGCGGTGAGGCGCGCGCCCTGGACCAGCTCGTCGAGACCGCCGAGTACGCCGACGGAAAGCAGCGGGCGGCCATCCAGTCCGACGCCGCCTGCTACGCCCGCGCCGTCCGCGTCCAGGAATGGCCCGCCATGGCCGACGGGAACGGGAACGGGAACGGCTCCAAGGCGCCCAGCGTGTGGTCCACCGACATGCGCCAGAACTTCCGTCCCCTGGAGGGCGAACCGGCCTTCGGCATGCTGGTCAGCGCCGACACCAAGCGCTCGGAGGAGCGCTCGGAACGCCTCACCCAGGCGACCGCCAGCATCCCCAGCGCCATCTTCTGGTTCCTGCTGGCCGTCCTCGCCGTGACGGTGGTCTCGCTCGGCATCTGCCTGCTGCGCAAGCACAACCGCGGCCAGCTGATCGCGCTCAGCCTGATCACGGTGCTGCTGACGGCCACCTTGTGCATCATCCGCGACGTCGACCGCCCCTTCGGCGGCATCGTCGACGTCCAGCCCACAGCCGTCTCCGACGTCGAGAAGCAGGCCACCCGCGACCTCCGCACCCACGACAAGAACGCGGAACTCCCCTGCGACGCGGCGGGCAACCGCGTCACGCAGCAGACCAAGGGCTGAGGGCAGCCGCGCGGCGCGGCCGGCAGGGTGCGGTCGACGCTCACTCGCCGGCTGCCGCCGCCCGTACGATCGCCGCGGCCGCCCGGCTCGCGGCGAGCACCGGCTCTGTGCTGCGAGCGGCGCGGCCGAGCATGAACGCGCCCTCGAGCAGCGCGATCACCGAGCTCGCCGTTTCGCGGGCGGCCGGTTCCGGGATGCCGCCCGCCGCGTAGTAGGCGGCGATTTCCTCGATCCAGTTGCCGAAGACCTCTGAAGTGGCCTGGCGGAGCTGCTCGTTGGTGTTCGCCACCTCCATCGCGACGGTGGCGATGGGGCAGGGGTCGGCGAAGTCGAGCTCGCGCAGGGTGTCCGCCGCGGCGATGAAGACATCGGCGGTGGCGGCGACCCGGTCCTCGTACGGCGTCATCAGCCCGGCGACGAGGTCGAGATAGACGACCCCCGAGGTGCGGACGACCTCCTCGCCCAACTGCGCCTTGCCTCCTGGGAAGAAGTGGTAGATCGACCCGAACGGCGCCCCGGCCGCCTCGGCGATCTGCTTCATGCCGGTCCCGGTGTAGCCCCTGCGCCGGAACAGTTCGACGGCGGCGGTGAGGATGCGCTGCCGGGTGTCGCGCGGGCCGGCGTCCCTGGTGCTCTCGATGTCCTTGCTTGCGCTCACGGTGCAGCCTCCCAGGGCAGCCGTTGTGGGGACGGAAGTCAGCGCCTATTGTTCCACTAGAACGATCTATCAAGTCGCGTGCGACCGAGCCGGAGGCACTCCCATGCCCGAAATCGAGCTGAGCGCAGGGATCATCGACTACGAGGACACGGGTGGCGACGGCCCTGTCGTGGTCCTGGTCCACGGCCTCGGTTTCGATGCGTCGGTCTGGAGCGAGGTCGCGTCGGACCTGCGCCGCGAATTCCGTGTGCTGATCCCCGTGCTGCCGATCGGCAGTCACCGGCGGCCGATGCGGCCGGACGCGGACCTGTCCGCGCAGGGCGTCGCGGCGCTCCTTGCCGAGTTCATGGACCGCATGGACCTGCGCGAGGTCACCCTCGTCCAGAACGACACGGGTACGGCCCAACTCCTCGTCGGCGTACGGGACGAGCGCATCGCCCGGCTCGTCCTCACCTCCTGCGAGGCCCTGGACAACTACCCGCCGGGCTTTCAGGGCAAGGCACTTCACCGGGCGAGCAGGATTCCCGGCGGGCTGTTCGTTCTCCTCCAGTCCTTCCGCTTCCCCGCGCTGGCCCGCATGCGGACGTCGCTGGGCGGGATGGCGAAGAGGCGGCTGCCGAAGGAGCTGATCGCCCGCTGGTACGGCCAGTTGCTGACCAGCCGTGACATCCGGCGCGACCTCGCCAAGTTCCTCCGGAGCACGGAGCCGGAGTGCTATCTGAGGGCGGCCGGGAACCTGCCGTCCTTCACCCGCCCCGCGCTGATCGCCTGGGGTGCCGAGGACCGCATGATGCCCCCGGACACAGGGCGCCGGCTCGCGGCACTGCTGCCGAACGCGCGATACGTGGAGATCCCGGACGCGCGCACTCTCGTCCAGTTCGACAACCCGGCCGCGCTCACGGCGGAGCTCCGCCGCTTCGTGAAGGAGAACCCGCTGCCCGGGGAGGGGTGAACAGTGGCGCCATCGGCACGGGTTGGCCGGGGCTTCAGGAGGGGCGGGTCGTGCCCGGCTGTTCGACCGTGTGCTGGTAGGCGTCGGCCGCGCGACTGAAGTAGTCGAACAGGACCTTCAGCTGGTCGGGGGAGTAGCCGCGGAGGATCTCGGCGATCTCCTCGCGGGCGGGGGCCATCACCTCGTCGAGCTCGGCCGGCCGGCCGATGGGCTCGACGATCACCTTGCGGCGGTCGGTGGGATCGGCGGCACGGCGGACGTAGCCGGCCTCCTCCAGGCGGTCGATCAGCCGGGTGGTGGGCCCGGTGGTCAGCCCGGTGCGGGCGCCGAGCTCGCCCGGGGTCAGCGGGCCGGTCAGTTCCAGCGTGTTGAGCGCGTACAGATCGGTGGCGCCCAGACCGCAGGACTTCGCACTGGCATGACCGTGCAGCATCACCGCACTCAGATACCGCCGGTAGATACGTGACGCCTCGGATCGCGTTGACACTGCCCCACCCGCTCTCTAGTCTCTTCCTAAACGAAGAGACTTCTTTGACGAAGAAAGTTCCTTAGGGAAGATACTAAGGGGAGGGCACGCCCATGACCAGTATCCAGACCCCGAACGAGACGGCCGGGACCAGTGCCGGGACCAGCGCCGGGACCGGCGAGAACACCACCTCCATCGAGGTTGCCGCCGCCAAGGCACGGCCGCGCAGCCGCCGTCGCACCGTCAAACGGGTGCTCGGCGGCACCGTGCTCACCCTCGCGGTGGTGGCCGCAGGCGGCTACTTCTGGCTCGACGCCACCTCCGACGTGCGGCGCACCGGCGCCGCAACCTGCGGCGAGGTGATCCCTGCCGACGCCGACCGCGGCGACGGCAAGGCCGTCTGTGCCTCCCTCGACGCCCTCTCCGATGCCTGGGAGCGCGGTGACGCGGAGGCGTACGGCCGCCAGTTCACCGAGAACGCCACGTACACCACCTACATCGGCAGCCACTACGAGGGCCGCGCCGACATCACCGCGAGCCACCGTGCGCTCTTCAAGGGCTTCCTCAAGGACAGCAAGCTCGCCGCCAGGTACCTCGACATGCGCTTCCTCACCAAGGACGTCGCCGTCCTCACCAGCCGAGGCGCCGACTACACGGGTGACAAGCCCGGCGCGGACGACCTCTCGAAGGTGACGACCTTCACCTTGGTCCGCGACACCGACGACGCGTGGCGGATCGCCGCCTTCCACAACACCGAGCGCAGCAACGTCATGGAGCGCTTCTCGTTCCTCTTCGGCGCCGACACCAAGCCCGCCGCCGAGAAGTAGCCCCGGGCCGCGCCCCGACGCACCGCCCCTGCCGACACCCCTTTCCGAGCACAGGAGCACCCGCATGCCGACCCATCGGATACCGACGCCCACCTGCCCCGCCGCCGGAGCGGTCCGGTGAAGCGCCGCACCTTACTGAAGGCCGGCCTGGGCGGCGTGGGTGCCGCGGCGCTCGGCGCGGGCGGCACATACGGATGGTGGTTCTCGTCCGCCGACATCGACACCGCGGGCCGTGTCGACTTCAGCAGCCGCCTGCCCATCCCGCCCCTGGCGCCCGCGCGCCGCGACGCCAAGGGACGCAAGGTGTTCGAGCTCCGCGCGGCGCCCGGCGAACACCGGCTGCGCCCCGGCCGCCCCACCGCGACCTGGGGCATCAACGGCTCCTACCTCGGGCCCACGCTCCGGGCCGCCCGTGACGAGACCGTGCTCGTCCACGTACGCAACGGCCTGCGAGAGCCGACGAGCCTCCACTGGCACGGCATGCACCTGCCCGCGCGCATGGACGGCGGCCCGCACCAGCCGGTCGAGCCCGGCCGGACCTGGTCCCCGACCTGGACCATCGACCAGCCCGCCGCCACCCTCTGGTACCACCCGCACCCGCACGGGGAGACGGCCCGGCACGTGTACCGAGGCCTTGCGGGCCTGTTCCTCCTGGACGACCCGAAGACGAAGCCCTCCGGCCCCGGTGACGGCGCGCTGCCCCACCACTACGGGATCGACGACATCCCCGTCATCGTCCAGGACAAGCTCCTCGACGACGACAACCAGCTCGTCGAGAGCCACCCCCGGCTCAGCGAGGTCGGCCTCCTGGGCGACGTGATCTGCGTCAACGGCACCACGGGCCCGTACCTGCCGGTCACCACGGAACGGATCCGCCTGCGGCTGCTCAACGCGTCCAACGCCCGCGTCTACGACTTCGGCTTCACCGACGACCGGCACTTCGCGCTCGTCGGCACCGACGGGGGACTGCTTCCCGCACCGCACCGGACCACCCGCATCCAGCTCTCGCCGGGCGAACGCGCCGAGATCGTGGTGGCGCTGCGCCCCGGCGAGCGCACGGTCCTGCGCAGCTTCCCCCCGGACCTCGGCATGAACTTCATGAGCCGTCGCTTCACCGGCGGGGACGACACCCTGGACATCCTCGAACTGCGCGCGGCCCGCACGCTCAGACCCTCACCCCGGCTGCCGGATCAGCTCGCCACCGCACCCGCGCTGGCCGCCCGGAACGCGTCCGTGGACCGGAAGTTCGGGATGGCGGGATTCGCGATCAACGGCAAGAGCATGGACATGCGCCGCATCGACTTCGCCGTGCGGCGGGGCGCCACCGAGATCTGGGAGGTCACCGCCACCGACGAGACCCTGCACAACTTCCACGTCCACGACGTGCAGTTCCAGGTCCTCTCCGTCGACGGCAAACGGCCACCCCCCGAACTCGCCGGCTGGAAGGACACCCTCCACACCCGCCCCGGCGTCCCCTACCGCCTCGCACTGCGCTTCACCGACCACAGCGACCGCACGATGCCGTACATGTACCACTGCCACGTCCTGTACCACGAGGACCAGGGCCTGATGGGACAGTTCGTCGTGACCGAACCCGACGAGAAACCGGGCAGCGCACCGGAGGGCCACCACCACGAGCCGTAGTCACGCAGATGGGCACACATGCAGAAACAGGTCAGCCGCCTACTGAATTCAGTAGGCGGCCGACCTGGTGTTTCATCTGTCGGGGTGGCGGGATTTGAACCCACGACCTCTTCGTCCCGAATGAGGTTCGGGTGATGACCTTGCCTGCGGTGATGTCTTTTCCCCTGGTCAGAGCATCGGCCTGTCGCGGTGCTGGATGGTCTCGAATGGGGGCGGGGAGCGAGTTGGCTCCCCGATGGCTCCCGGCATCGAGATCCCAGCCGTGTCCGTGGACGACCGCTCAGAAGTCCAAGGCGTCCTCTTCCCATTCGGCGTTCGCCACGCTGGCGCTCGCTTCGACCTTCTCCACAGCTGCTGGAGCAGCCGTAAGCGTCAGCTGGAGATCAAGGAGCTGGACGTCTCCGCCGATTTCCGGATCGACCAGGTCGAGTACCTCTTGAAGGAGGTTGGCAACGGTGCGACGTGCATCTGTGGATGCCATGCTCCGGTTCGGGATCTCGAGCCGGTAGCGATGGTAGTCGGCAGGCGCGCTGACAAGTGGTCCCGAAGCGGCGGGCCGGTTCAAAGGGCGGCTCGGAGGGCCGTCGGCGCGGCTGGGGGGTGAGCCACTACCTGATGCAGGGCTGGAACTTGCTCTGACGTGCGAAGGCTGCGGAGAGCTGTCAGTCGTCGGCGTGGGCGCTCGGCGCAGCCGAAGTTCCAAGGAGCCGATGGACAGCTCGTCGGGGGACGCGATGTGCTGGGGTGTGCCCTCGCCGTCGATGACCTGAAAGGAATCAGGTCCGGTCAGGGTCTGATGTACGGCTCGCCGGATGTCGTCAACGGAAGGGACGAGCGGGAACGCGGGGTTCTTGTAGAACTGTTGGCCTATTTCTTTCAGCGTCAAGTCGCGGACGATTTTGGACAGCAGGGTCTTCAGGTAGGCGCCGGAGAGTCGGCCGGGGTGTACGGCGCGACTGTGGTTGACCAAGGCATCCCAGACGTGTCCGCCCTTGAGTGCGGACTTGCCGTCGTCGTCGAATCGCTGCCAGTCGACTTCGGTCTGGTCGGTGCGGGTGAGATAAGCGAAGTGCTGGAATGCCTTCTGCAGGTCGTCGTCCACACGCTGGGCAGCGGCGCGCAGTTCGGCCTGGGCCTCTGGGCGCTTTTCATCGTCTTGGTCGAGTTGCGAGATGACCGAACGCCAGGCCAGTACTTCGATGGCACGCTTGCGGACGGTGTCGCGCCGTTGAGTGTTGACGCATGCCACAACACAGGAAGCGCCGTTGTCGACAGGTAGGGAATCGTCACCGACGCCGAGGAGCGCTGAGACTTCGGCTCGAGTGGGGGTGTCCCGGCCGTTATGCAGGGTCCAGCGGCTCGGGTCAAGAACCACCAGTCGGGTCTTACTGTTCTGGTCTACGTCGCTGAAGACTTGGGACAGAGGAGTACCAGGGGTATTCGCGACGGGGATGACCTGGTCGAAAGGGCCCGGGTTGCTGCGAGCGATTGTCTGGGCCCGTTCCCACAGGTAGGCGTCGCGTTCGGATGCGGAAACGGAGCTCTTGGCCTGCTTGTAGAACATCCGCAAGGTCTGGGCGATGGCTAGGTGGAACCGCGCGGTGCCGCGGCCGGAAGCGGTGTCAGTCACCTCCAGGGAGCCGAGGCCTTCCTCATCGCTGATTAGGAGGTTGAACACCTCTTCGGCAGAGTTGAATTCGATGCCTGGGCTGTAGACGCTCGCGAGGAGCTCCGGCTTGGTGGCTCCTCGTTTCGCCTGGTCTCGCGGCACCAGGGAGTAGCAGAAGAGAGCAGTGGCCATCCGCAGACTCGTGGAGGGCTGTCCGGTGTTGACGCCTCGCTCGGCCAGGACAGCATCCAGAGCACGGGCACGGCCGCGGGTGCCGTCCTTGGTCGTGATGTCGGTGGCGGCTACCTGCCGGAATCCTTGGATGACGCGTTCGTTGCCGTGTAGGAGACCGGAGGAGAGGATGTTCTCTATGGCGTTGTGAAGGGGGAGGTCACCTATGCCGATGAGCTCAGGCGTCCATCGACCGGCCTCGTACTCACGGACCCAGTAGTAGGCAGTGGCGGAGAAGATCTCTACGGTGGAACGCACCCGCTGGAAGCCGGCATGGCGCGACCAGTCGTCGCGGACCAACGCCATGACGTCGGGAGAGAATGGATAGCTGGCAGCCAGGCGTTCATTCAGGCCGCTGAGGCTATGCCGTGCGCCGAGCCGCTGGAACACCTGCTCGGTCCAAGCCTGTCCCGCATGCTCTGCCCAGGCCGTGGCAAGAGCACTGGCGGGCATCGTGTCGGCAGGCTGAAACAGACGGCGTCGGATGATCGCCGAGAAGTCCTGCGGCTCGGTAACGGAGTCGCCAATTCCGTTGCGCTCGATGCCGCTCGTCACAAAGGTACGAAGGCTCTCCGCTTCCACAGGGTAACCGCGATCGTCGCGGTCGGAGCGGATCATCACAATGACGAAGGCCACCTGGGGGACCTCGTCGACGGCGTCCATTAAGCAGTCCAGGAAGACCTTCTCGCCGGGCATCGTGTCGATGTGTTTCTTGTCCGCGAGGTCGAGGGCATACTGCATCAACTCGTCGAGCAGGATCAGTACCGGCCCCTGAACTGCCTCCAGGGCTCGGGCCAACGCCGCCTTGTTCGACCCCTGGGCGAGGTGCAGCGCGTATCGGTCCCGGTCACCTCGGAATAGGGCCCACAGGAACCGCTCGTACAAGGTGGTTGCCGGGCCGAATTCCGGGCTTGTCGCCCCTGGGGTCATGTTGTCTGCGGACAGGACCACTACCCGGGCTCCGTCTAGGTCCAGATGCCCCCCGTTCTGCTCGGCTTCGTCTTGTACTCGCTGGCCCAGTTCGGTCCCCAGGAAGGCCTGAGGGCTGTTGGCCAGGTGGTAAAGACCGACCAGGGCGTGGCTCTTGCCACCACCCATTCCCTGGTCGAGGTGGAACAAGGCCTTCCCGCCGCGGGCCCGGGTGCCGAGCCTTCGGGCGACTGTGCTCATGAACTGGACGAGCCTGGGGGTCGGTTCGGTGATCTCCGCGTAGTACACGGGATCGGTGTACGGCACGTCACGGTCGGTGTAGACAGCGCTGTAGAGCGACATCTGAAGGTCGGCGATTTGTCCGTTGGCATCTGTGATCTCGGGCCGCAAGGTCAGTACTTCGGCCCAGTGGGGATACGCAGTGGTCATCGGGCGTCCTCAGCGTCGAACAGGGTCAGACGTCGGTCGGTGTCACGCGGGGTAAGTGTTCCTGCCAGGCCGCGGGCGATGTTCTTGATGGTTCCAGCGTTGCGTTGCAGGGCCACGAGCGCCTTCGCGATGGTGTCGCTGGGAGGCAGTTGGGCCGCCAGGTCTCCGATCACGGCCCACAGATGTTCGTCGTCAACGGGGCGTTCCCACTGGGCGAGCACGAGGGAAGCAGCCTCAGTGCCGCCGGAAATGTACGCGCCGGCGAGAGCTCTGGCGACGTCGAACTCGGCGCTGTCGGGGCCCACCGACGTAGGCGGGTCCAGGATCAGGCGGAAACCCTTGCCGGATTCCGCGAGCAGGCTTCCACGGACGTTCTCCAGTCGCAGTCCGTCGACCTGGGCAAGGAAGATGGCCTCTCCCTTGGCGACGACGGTGCGCCCGTGCACCCTCATCCAGAACACGGCGAAGCGAGTGATCGCGTCGAACGTCTCGATGGGGATGCGGTCCAGTCTCAGTGCGGTTGCCTCGCGGACGCAGCGACGGGCCAAGGTTAGGTACCGCTCTAGCGGGGCCGACTCGCCGTCCGGCTGGATAACTGTGGAGTACCTGCCGTAGACCTCCATAGCGGGTCCGTAGGCGGCCATCATCTGGTCGGCCAAGGCCAGGCCGTCCTGAGTCCAATTGCGCACTTGAGGCCGTATCGCGTCGGCGATTTCCCTGTCTACCTGCGCGGCGGTCGCGACGTCGCGATCGGTGGAGGCTACACGGCAGCCGATAGTGATGGTGACCTTGACCGAAGCCACCTTGGTAACGCCCGACTCGGTCCGGCTAGGCCAAGAGCTGGTAACCACGAACCCTGCATCGTGGAGCGCAGCGAGGAGGCGTTTCCAAGCCTCCGGGTCGGAGTGGCCGAAGACAACGACCAGATGTCCGTCTGGGCGCAGCACTCTGCGGCTCTCTAGGAAGGCGGCGGACAGAGAGGACTCGTAAAAATCCTTGTCGTGACGCACGCGTCCGGGCTCGTGGACTCGACGAACGATGATCTCGTCGTCCTTGTTCTGCAGACCGTCGCCGGTGCGCAGCGCCTTCGGTCCAAAGAGGTCCGGTTCGATGTCGAACAGAATGCGCTTCAGCCAGACATGCATGAGGTCGGAGGCATCTGCATATTCGATCATGTCGTAGTACGGAGGGTCAGTGACCACTGCGTCGACGCTTGCGTCGCGATAGGGAAGCCGCATCGCATTTGCTTGGCGAAAGCGTGCAGGCGTGCCGCGCAGGCCCCGTACATGGGCTTCGTAGGGGCGTAGGCCGGTTTTCACGAGGGATTTCCAGGTTCCTGGTCCGCTTCCGGGGCCGGTCTCCACCCAGTCGAATTGGAAATTCAGGCTCGCCTCGTTCGCGAAGAGGTCGGACACCATGGTCCGGTTCTGCTGTGTTCCGTCGCTCTTGCCTTTTGCCTCTACACGGCAGCCTCTGGTTGCCCTGCGAAGCCGTCGGGCGAACGTCGCCGCGGCAAAGGCGGTCAGGGCCCGCGCGTATTGCGGTGAAATGCCAGCGGCCAAAGCGTCATGGTGGCAGGAACGTATGGAGCGGGCTAACTCGGAGAACTGCAGGGCTTGTCGAGCATTCATCAGTTCGCCGAAGGTCCGGTAGCCGTACCCGCTGGCCATCACTGTGTGTACATTTCCTGCCGCGATCACCTCGTCTGGAACAGCGCTCAGCGGACCTTCAGCCTTGAGAGCGGAGAGGTCCACCGCCATGGCTGCCTGGTGCTCGTCCGGGCGCGGAGTCCGGAAGACGCGCTTCGCCTCACCGACTGTGTCGATGGTCGCCAGTAGTTCGTCGCGGTACTCGCCCGCGAAGCCCTTGGCCTTGACTGTCTCCAAACTGTGGACCTGCTGGCAGAACGGGCAACGGGCGCTCTTGCCCTTGCGCTTTCTGCCGTCGCCCAGATCCGTGGAGGAGTAAGTCGGCGCCTGCTCAGGAGGGCCGTCGATCACTTCGGTGCGCCAGGTGCCGTCATGGACGATCAGCCGCAGCGACTGGCCGATATCGCTGGTTCGTTTGTAGGGATAGCGCAGGACGAAGCTTCCGAGAAGCGGGAAACGGTTCGTGCAACCGTCGCAGAGAATGCTGATGGCCCATAGGTACCCCCAGGGCAGCGACCCATCGGGGTTTCGGGGATAGTGCTCAGCCACAGCGATTTGGGTGCGCCTGCCGATCTCCGCCAGGAACACTTCAAGATCCGCGATTAGTCGTGGAGGAGCACCCTGACTGAACAGGGTGTCGTCCTGTGGGCCAGAGTCCTGCCACGGCAGGGTTGGCTCACCTGACGGGTCCCGCAATGGGTAGTCCGCCAGGACTCGGCCAGCGAGCGTGGCGACGGGACTCAGGTCCAAGCCGACTGCCTGGGCGCCAAGCCGGGCGGCTTCCAAGGCAATAATGCCGCGTCCGGAGAAGGCGTCCAGGACCACGGGGCGTCCGTCAGGATAGCGTTCGCTGATCTTGGCAGCGGCCTCAGTCAGGGCCTTCGGGTCACCGTGGACCGCTCTCTCGACCAGCTGTCGAACGCTTGCGCTGTCCGGTAGTAGCGCCGTAGCCACAGCAGCCCGGGCTTGGGCGATGGGGCGTGACGCGAACCACGTGAAGATCGCCTTCTCTACCAGGCCGGATCCAGCCCGGTTGCCGCACGCTTCGTCGACAGCCGCGCATGGAAACCAGGTGTCGATGAGGGTGCGTTCTGAGTCGGTGGTCAACGGTTCTCCATAAGGCGCCGAAGCTGAGAGACGGGAATTTTGAAACGTTCGATGCGCCGAGGCCCTGCCAGCGTCCCGGCCGGGTCTTGACAGCGGATGACGACGGTCGGCTGGCTAGCGCACTGCAGGACGACGTACAGCCAGTAGTCCGGCCCGCGCTGCTGAGCCTGAGCCCATTCGTGCTGCTCGAAAAAGACTGGCCTGATCCCGGCAACAAAGCCCTTGACCTCGACCAGGCGCTGGTCGGTGGTCCCGGGCCGGCGCGCGAGTAGGTCATAGCCCAGCCCAGCGGTCTGCCGGTCGTCAACGACCCAGCCGAGTCCTTCGAGTTCTGCGACGACCTTGGCAATAGCAACCTGTTCGGAGTCCGGGTCGTGGCCAAGCTCGTTGGCCCGGGCACCGCCGCTGACCTGAACCCACCCCAGTGGGGTGGGAGAGGTGTGAGTGATGTTGTCGAACAAGGCGAAGTGGGCGAGCCGGTCGGCTTTCTCGGCGGCGAACTGTTCGAGTCTGCTGCGTCTGACGTCGGGGTCCAGAGTCCTGACCTGGCGCTTGAGGCGGCGTTCGACGTCACCGAGTTGGTCGCGGCTTTTCGCAGTGACCGCTAGCTGCAGGCGTTGCATCTCGGAACTCTCTGCATGAACTGCTTCGCGTGCGGCGGAGTCTGCCTCGACTCGTGCGGCGGGCGAGGGCGGCTTGGAGGACTCAGCAGTAGGGCTGAGATTCATCACCGATTCCCAGGCAGTGGCGAAGGCGCCAGCACCGGAATAACGGATGAGGAAGGGCACAGTGCGGCGGACGCGGCGGATGCCATTGTGGTGCTCAAGTTCCGCTGCATAGACGAACAGGGTGTAGCCGGTCAGGGAGGACACGTCTACGGCAGCAGCTCCCGCGAGCAGGTCTCCCTCACAGCGTTGAACGGCCCGCTCTACCAGGTCCTGGAAGGAGTCTTCGGTAGGCCCCAGAACGATGACGTCCTCGGCTCGGCGGAACTGTTCCTCCTGCGCTTTGGCGACCGTGGCAGAGTCGGCGGCGATCAGGCATTCCTGTAGGCCACCGAAGGAGGCGGGGAGATGAGCGAGGTCAGAACGCAGGACCCGTATGCCAGGAGTGGGTCCCGTTGACACACTCCATCCTTCGACGCTGGCAGCCTGGTCGACGAAAGCGGACACGATGACTGGATTGATCGCCTGGAGGCGATCGCTCGCGAACCTCTGCATGGCCTCGCCATGGTCGACTGGGGTCTTGAATCGGTCTTCCTCAGCAACAATGTCCTTGGCCCGAGCTACGAGAGTCGCAGTGTCGGGTACGGCGGCCAGTACCTCGCCGACGGCAGTCGGATCCCGGTGTGCTGCGGCCATGGCCGCGCCGAAGTTGAAGCCAGTCCGGTCAACCGTGGCGTCGAGCAGGTCGTACAGGCGCCCTTGCAGTGATGCGGAGGCTGCAGTGAGGTTCTCCAGGATGACCTGTTGGACACGGCCCTCACGGGTCTCGGGGGCCACGAGGTGATAGACGAACACCTCGCTTTGTTGACCAATTCGGTGTAGTCGGCCAGCCCGCTGTTCTAGCCGCACCAAACTCCACGGGATGTCCCAGTCGATCATGACGTGTGCGGACTGAAGGTCGATCCCCTCACCGCCTGCATCAGTGGACACGAGGACCTGGAACCGGTCCTTGAGGAACCTGGCCTGCAACTCCTCCCGACCAGACTGGTCCACGCTTCCGTCCAGGACCTCTGTACTGAATCCAGCCGCGCGGAAGACCCCGGCCAACCATCGAGCAGTGTCCGTGAACTCGCTGAAAACCAGCAACTGCCCGCTTCCAGGGATGATCTGGTGCCGCTTCATGATGTCGCGGGCGGCCTGCCACTTGGCGGCTTCGCCCTTCGACGCCAGGGACTGCTCCAGCTGACCGATGGCCACAGCAACGGCATCTAACTCAGCTCTGCGGTCGCTGCTGCGGGCTTGGAGTACGGCTGCTTCGGCGTCATGCCAGGCGTCGTCGGAGTCGAGGGCAGCACGGGCCAGGTCCTCGTTCTCAAAGCCCTCGGGTACTACTGGAGGCACGCGGCCGGTCTGTGAACCAGACAGAGCTGACCGGCGGCGCCGCAATGTTTCGAGGGCTGCTGCCACCGAGGAGGCAGCCCGCTTACCGTAAATGGAACGGGCCAGAACCGAGTCTGAGGAATACCACGTCTCCACGTAGCCCATGACCGCGTCGTAGGCGTCTGACTCAGCCGGCGTCAGGAAGACCTCGTGAGTTTGCGCGTATCGAGGGCGGAAGAGCTGTTCGCCGTCCAGGCCTCGCAGATCCTCCTTCATCCGCCGTAGGAAGTTGTTCGGCCCCGGGTGCATAGGGTGGTCATAGGCCTTCTCGGACGGGTCCCACGAGTAGATGGCGGGATCGAGCAGATTCAGCAGTGCTCGGAAGAAAGTCTCCTTGCCGCGGTGCGGAGTGGCAGTCAGTAGAAGGAGGTGGTGGGCCACGTCACCGAGTTGGCGAGCCGCGCTGAGGTGCTGGGAAGTCGGGGTGAGTCGATGCGCCTCGTCGAAGACAGCCAGGGACCAAGAGGCCCGTGAGCCGACGATCTTGCGTCGCACGTCGGCGTTGTAGGTGAACAAGTCCAGCGAGACGACCCAGACGTCCACGTCCGCCCGCAGATCCAACGGTTCACGGCCCACATCGGCAGTGATTCGTTGCGCGTCGATGCCGAAGAAGCGCTTGAGTTCCCCGATCCACTTGCCCACCAAGTGGGCTGGCACAACGATGACCGTCTTTCCTGGGACCAGCCCCTGTCTGCGCCCCTCTGCTAAGTACATTCCAGTCATGAGGGTCTTACCGGTCCCAGGCTCGTCAGCCAGGAGGAACCGCAGCTTGGGCTGGGGCAACATCACGCTGAAGACGGCGTCGTCTTGATGGGCATACGGCCTCAGCGGCCGCGTGGCCAGAACAGCAGATCGGATGCGGGGGATGGCCCATCGCATCCATTGCGCCCATACCCCAGTGATCGCACGCGCACTGTCGCCACTCCCATCGGAACTGGCCACCTTGCAGGCTGGTACATCGGCGAGGAGTACGAACGCTTCGGTGAGGCCCCGGGTGGGCGATTTGATCACGCAGTTGAACCCGGTCCGTTCCCGAAAGGCAGCGACAACGGCCACCAGTTCGCCGTCGATTAAGAGTCGGTCGTTCTTGTCGATATCCATGCCAGCCCCCCACAGGCCTCCTAGTCATGGACACAAGACACGCACTTCGCCTCAGACTCAACCCCAAGTCCGATCTGAACTAAGGATGTTGCTCAGATGTGATCGTGAAGGAACTTGTACGCAGGGGATGCGTCGTGGGATAGCGCATCCCTGGTGTGGGCGCAGCTGACGCGTCATTCGGGCACTACGTAAGTCCGGACCCCTCGGGAACACCGGAAGCGGCTGACGGCACGGGCGATTGACCCCGCTCCCTGCGGTCCCCGGCTCCTCGGCCACTCGCATGTTCTACGCTGCCGCCCATGATTCGCGCAGTGGTGTTCGATGTCGGTGAGTGCCTGGTGGACGAGACCCGTGAGTACGGGACGTGGGCGGACTGGCTGGGGGTGCCGCGGCACACGTTCGCGGCGATGTTCGGGGCGGTCATCGCGCAGGGGCGTGACTACCGGGAGACGTTCCAGGTTTTCCGGCCGGGCTTCGATCTGACTGCGGAGCGGGAGAAGCGGGCCGATGCCGGGCTGCCCGAGTGGTTCGGTGAGGACGATCTGTACGCGGATGTTCGGCCCTCGCTGGAGGCGCTGCGCCGGGACGGGCTCTGGGTGGGGATCGCCGGGAACCAGACCGTGCGCGCCGGCGGGCTGCTGCGCGGGCTCGATCTGCCCGCCGACTTGATCGCCACCAGCGACGACTGGGGTGCCTCTAAGCCGGACGTGGCGTTCTTCGAGTACGTCATCGAGGCGACCCCGGCAGAAGCCGGGGAGATTCTGTATGTGGGTGACCGGCTCGACAACGACATCCGGCCCGCCGTGCAGGCCGGACTGCTGACGGCGCTGATCCGTCGCGGTCCCTGGGGGACCATCCAGCAGGACGATCCGGACGCGGACGCAGTTACGACGATGCGGATCGACTCCCTTGCCGAACTGCCGGAGCGGGTAGCGAAGTTCAACGCTGGAGAGCGCTGGCCGTCATTCCCCAGTCATAGAGCCGGTCGTCGAGGTCTCGTACGTACTGCTCGTTCTGCCAGGGGACGAGGGTGCGGCGGACCTCGCGGATGCGGTCCATGCCGGTCGCGTACCAGGTCACAGTGAGCTGATCGAGGGCCTGGCCGGCGAAGGCACAAGCAGGCTGCGGGTTGCTGTCGGCGACCTCGACAGCGGCGAGGTCGCCGAGGACGACGGTGCGCTGTTGGCCCTGGTGGGCGGGTGCGGACACGAGATTTGAACTCGTAAAGGGTTGCCCCAACACGCTTTCCAAATCGTCGTCTTGGGGTACGGCACCGGCCGTGTGCGTTCTGCCCTGGGGCGGAGCGGACCTCACTCCTGGCCGTGAACGGCGGCGGACGGCGGTGAATGAGACCAGAACTGAGACCGCCAGCTACGTCGCCGACGTGACCGATCGGTTCAATACCGACGTCGGCAGTGGAATCTCTGGGTCATCCGGTAGGGCCACCCGCCATGGGGATCCGTCAATCGTGACGGTTGGCCCGTCGCCGTGCTTGGGTGTTGCCGGAGCTAGTCTGATGCTCATCCACGTGCCCCGTGAGAGGGGCGGCAGGTCGAGGCGGTTAGCCAGATCCGCACCCTGCGGCCAGTCGCCGGCGAGTATGAGTACGCCTCTCTCGGCCAGCCGGGGGCGGGCGCCCCGGACGCGCTTGCCGAAGTCGGCCTGCATGGCGACCGCTTTGAGATCTGTCTTGGTCACCACTCGGTGTACTCCACGCAGGAAGAGTTCCTCAACACGGACCTGCCCGGTCTTCCGGGCGAAGATGTCCTTCACGACGTCCTCGGGCATGTGCGGCAAAGCATGTTCCAGGAGTGGAGCCCTGCGGTGGATCCAGCGGATCGCGGCTCGTCCTTCCGCGCTCAACCCTCGCTTCCCGTCCCGATTACTGCCCTTTCGCATCAACTCGGGGAGCACCCGGACCAAGCCGACGTTCCAGATGCCCGCTTCATCGTCCGCGTTGACGACCAGGTGCAGCTCGCCTTGACTATCAGGTGGGAACATCCAGCTGCCGTCGCGCCGGGCGAACTTTACGTCGACCTCGTGCCCTGCCACGTTGAAGTCCAGGCGCTCCCCAGGAGAGAGATCGAACTCCCGCCGGAGCCGGTGACCCACTGCGCCAGCGAGCGCGTGCTTCTCCACATTGGTGAGCTGTGACCATGTGTAGCGGCCGGTGTGGACGGGATCCAGCAGGTGATCGGTCGCTCCGTCGATCACGGATCGCATGCGGCTTCCGTCCGGATCCCAGCGCCGCATCTCTTCCAAGACTTCTTCGAGCGCGCGGTCTTTCTGGCTCGGGTCTTCGGGTTGGATGCGCTCTTGGTTTTCTGCCATGGGTGTTTCAGCGGGCTGCGCACCTGGGTGTGTTGATGCTGTCGGTCCGTTTGACGCCGCGCGGGCATCCGGTTCGATACGAGTCGTTGGCCACTCATACGGCTCAGAGCGGGAAGGCGTGGGCCCCGAGCTCGTGCCCTCCGTGGCATCCGCATGACGTGATGCGAGTAGTTCCTCGACTTCTGCAAGACGGTGGTGCGCGGCGGACGACGCTCGATGAGCCCTATCGCGGTCAGCTTCAGCTTCAGCGAGCCGTGCCCGCAGAGCACGGGCTTCTGCGTCGGTGGTCGTGTTCCCGCCGGTGTCGGCTGGTGCCCCCGTCGCTTGAAGGGCCAGCAGCATGGCGACCAGGTTGCGTGCTCGCTCGGCCTCTTTCTGAGCCGCTGCCGCTGCCTGAACCGCTGTGGCTAGATCAGCCTGGATAGCTATCAGTTGGCGCTGAACCCTGATCAGCTCGGACCTCGTGTCATCGGCGCCGCCGGATGTCCCGGCCTTGACACCGTCCTGGGAAGCACCTTGATGCCTGGCCTGTCGGAGCAGCTCCTGGGTCTGCTCCAGGAGCTCATCGGCATGCCGATCATCCCTGGCGCAGGTTCGAACGACTGCGTCGATCAGCCGGCCAGCATTCAGCAAGCCTGCGCCGTTGAGCTTCCGGTAGAACGTTGACCTGGCCGGCAACCTGCCAGCCAACTGGCCATCGATCTTGAGGCGTTCGTGGAGGTCTTCCACGGTGAGTCCGGCTAGGCCGCGTATCTCCCGGAGCAACAGTACAAGCGCATCCAGAGCCTCTGAGCCTGTATCGGGATCGACAGCAGGCCGCCCGCCTCCCCTGGTTGGAACGACCATCCCCATCAGTTCTCTCGTGTCTCACGCTGTTCTATCAGGTAGAACTGAGACAATATAGCGCCCGTGCACGCCCTCGGTGAAGGCTGATCATCCCAGCCGAACCGAGAGGACTTCATCCCATGCGTCGTCCCGCACAGTCCCACCGCTCGCCCGTCGCCGACCTCCTTGCCTTCTTCATGGTCCTCGCGACGGGAATCTTGCTTGTCGCCCTCGGGCTCTCGCCCGAGTCTCTTGCCGCGGTGACCATCGCCCTGGCGAGTCTCTACTCTGCGTGGCGCACCGGAAGGCCGTCCAGTGCCCCTCCCTCCCAGGGGTCCGCTGTCCAGGATGAGGCTGCCCCCGTCGCGAGTAGTCCGGTTGAGGTTGATGATCACCTGGCGGACGATCTTGCGGCCAGGCGGAGCGTTGAGTAGATCCCCCAGGGGAGCGCGGGCTGTGGTGACTGCAGTAAGTGGCCAGCTCTGCCGAGCTGGTCACTCCGCGTGGGTTGAAGCCGCCTCAACCGAATGGTGGCAATGCAACCTAATCCCCGCGGTCGTGAGATCTCTCTACCGTTGCCGTGTCGGCGCAACTCTGACGGCCTGCGGATGCGACGACCAGCACCGAGTTCGGGACATGGTCGCAAGCCTCTGCCGACGGTACGGCTGCACGCAGGCGCAGCGCCGTTCGCGAAATAGGAAGCGTGAGACGGAGGACTCGGGCACGGTACCGGGCGGCCTAGACTGGCGATATCTGTCCTAGAGGGGCGTCTCTCCAGATCCTGCGGGCGTTTCTCGCCGCCATCATGGCCCTGAGCCCTCCACGGGAGCCGGCCATATGCCGTCGATGAGCCAGGGTCGGGTAACCGGCTCCAGGTCGCGCGAGAACTGGTCCCCTCCGCCACGTGCCATCTGCTGCGCCCACTGGCGCGTCGCGCCAGCGGCCCAGTCCGCTACCTGGAGCTGCGGGTGGTCCTTGCTGTCCGCGAACTCGATGGAGCCCATGAAGGGGTTCATGAACTCGCCCGGCCGTGCGGGATCGGAGAAGAGATGCACGGTGTGCAGGCGGGTGGTGTTACGGGCGACGACTTTTGATGCGTCGTGCACCAGGCGGAACTTGCCGAGGGCCTGACCGAACGTGGTGGCGAGGCAGTACAGGCTTGGGACCGCCGGATCCAGTTCGTCCTGATGCCCCTGGGATGCGGTCTTCGCTGCGGCCTCGTCAGCGATGGGCCGGCAGTTCTCCAGGAGCTCCACCCACTCGGCGAACTGCTGATCCTGCACGGAGGCTTTGAGGGCGGCTATAGCTGCATACAGCTCGTCGGTGGTGGCCTTCTGCCGGGCCCAGTTCACGAACGCGTGGAGCATCCTGTCGTAGGCGTCCGCATCCCCCATGACCGGGCCGGCCATGGGCAGCATGTTCGCCAGACCGAGGCCTGCCTTCCTCTCGTACAGGTTGTAGCCGTCCCGGTTCGCCATGGGTTCCACGATGACGTCGACCATCTTGGTAATTACCATGAATCGCTTGTCGACGACGTAGGTCTGCACGCTTCCCTCGGGCAGTCGTGAGAGAAGGCGTTCATCAGCGACTTCCGTCCGCGGCTGGAACCTGCCAACGACGTGTACTTCGGCTCGCGGAGATTGCGCGGGAGCTGACCACGGACCTCGTCGACGATGGAGGCGGCGAGGCCGTCGGGGAGGTGAACCCCGGCCACCGTGAAGACAGGTTGGTGCGGATCGAGAAGGTTCTGGCCCGAGTTGGCGGACTCGTCGACGTAGACGACGGCGCGCTCCGAGGATGAAGTGGACATGCATGGAGGATGCCCGCCAACTGCGGGGCGGGCCAGCCGCAGTCGGCGATGGAACCGCAGTGGTTGGATATGCCCTCAGCCTCGATCGTGCCGTCCGGCTGGTGAGCTGCGCGGAGGGTGCGGGACCTCCGGCCCCGGAAGCCGCGGTTCCCATGCCTCCTTGCACTCACGGGACAGCCCTTTAGGCAGGTCAGCGTGTTGACCCGCCCTCCCGGTACGGGCGGGTCAACACATCCGCTTAGTTGGGTTCCTCCGCAGAGCAGGTGCCTCCCGGACCCGTAAACAGACGGCGTCCCGCCGACCGGCTACACCACTCGGCGTGATGCCTTCCCTGTGCGAGGTCTGGAGACCTATCAGACAGACCGTCCCTCAGCATTGGCTTGCCCCCGGCCTCCTGCTGGGGCCTACGTGCGCAAGGATCGTTGTGTATGGCGTGGTGGCACTACAGGGGGCGCTCGTGCTGAATGTCAGTACCGGGAAGTACGGTGCCGATGCCGCGCTCGGGCAACAGCAGGGGGAACTTTGGACGTTCGTCACCGGACGGAGAACTTCGTCAACGCCTCGTGGACGTTGGTGGATTTGCGGGACCTGATCTTCGACATGTTGAGCTTGCTGTTCACCGAGCTCGAAGGACAGCACGGCATGGCTGGCGACGACGATGCGGGCCGCGCCTTCGCGACCGTGTACAAGGCGGCTGTGCAGACCGTCTTCGAATCGAGTCGTCACGCGCACCTGGCCATGGCGGGCGGCGCAGGTGGACTGTTGAAGAACGCCGAGGACTACCTCAAGCAGGAGAGCGAGATCGCGGCCGAGCTGCTGGGGAAGAGTTCGGCCCCCGAGATCGGCGCCGAGCCGTCCAAGCCGGATTGCAGCCCGCGCGCGAGTCACTACAGCGAGGATCTGCCGGAGGTCGTAGGCGAGACCAGTTGGTCAGATCAGTATCTGCTCAGCAAACGCTTCCATGGTCAGCGGGACAAGCTCCGCACGGTGGCCAAGAGCTGGCGTGCAGCAGCGAGGATCATGGAGGACGTGTACTGGGACGCGGAGACCGCGTGGCGCACCGCCACGGCTGAACAGGTCGGCGAGACCGGGGACGCGATCGAGGGCTGGTTCAGGAAGTTCGTCGGCAAGACGCCGCCACAGGGCGAGGTCAGCGGCGACGACACGCTCATCGTCAATCTGCATGCTGCGTGCAAGATGCTCGCAGACGCTTGTGACGCGTACGCGGACCACATAGACACTGCGCTCCAGCGCATACCCAAAGAGGACGACCCTCTCTTTGGGGATCCTCTCTTCATCTGGGAGCGGCCGGCGTTCGGTGGCGAGGGGCACGACGGCGGTCTCCACGACCTGGTCGCAGGCGACGTACGCATAGCAAGACTCGGCAACGTCCCGCATGCGCTGGACAATTCCAAGGCCCGTGTGAAGATCCCTCAGCCCGAGGGCGATGGCGGCGGCTTGTTGCCCTCTCCGCCTCCGTTCCTCGGACCGCTCATCCGATCGCCCTTGCTCGTCCCGTTGGCCTATCGGCCGGCCAACGGGCCTCGGGTCCAGCCCGTCGGGCCGCCGACCCCGCCGGACCCGCGCTTTCCGCCGTTGACCGGTGGCGAGCAAACGAACTTCCAGACCTGGCTGAGTTCCCTGCGCCAGGGAGACGTGTCCGGAGGCAGGCCGGCGGAGGTCGCCTATCAAAAGCGTGTGGCCGGCTATCCGGAGTTTGAAGTGCCGATACCGCCAGGACACGGCAAGAACAACACCCTCATGGTCGACGGGTTCCGCAACGTCGACGGAATGGCCGTGGAGGCCAAGTACGTGAACGACGAGAGGAACTGCTACCGCACTCTCGACGGGCTACGGGACAGCCACAACACGGGGAAGAAAGACTTCCTGTACGGCTCGGACCGCAAGGAACTGGCGAAGTACTCCGCCGCGCTGGACGATCCCCGCAACAGCGAGATGCGGGGAGTGGAGACCGTCACCAACAGTCAGGACTCGGTGCCCTACTGGCGCGTGATGATGGCCGCGTACGGGGTCGACGGCTACGCCCGCTATGAACCATGACCAAGCCTCACCCGCCCGTAACGCAACGCAAGGAGTACACACGGTGGAACGGTCCGAACTGGAGAAGCTGGAGACACTGTTCGTCTTCACGCCCGCTCAGGACAGCACATGGAGCCTCACCTTCACCGGGCTCAGGCAGACGCTGTTGGAACTCGACCCCGATGCCTTCATCCGGACAGAGGACGCACGAGACGACGTGCCGGGTGGCGGCCCGTTCATGTTCTTCGAGGCTGCCCTGGGCGAGGAGGACATCGAAGGACTGGCCAAACTCGATCCCGAAGGCATCGCTGCCCAGAACTGCACCGCCCACCGGGCGGCGGAGTTTGTGCAATGGCTGCGCTCTGACGTCGTCCCCCACGGGACCGCCATCAGCTTCAACACGGAGTGGGGAATGGAGAGCGAACTCCCGGATACGGTCGTGCCGACCGCTTCCGAGGCCGCCCTGGTTCAGCTCTTCCTCGACCACATCGCACAGACCGATGGGCTGGATTAGCCGTACCGGTATCCGCAGGGCAGCAGGCTCCGAGCAGGGGCTCGGCGCCGAATTCAGTTCCTGGAGCCTGCCCCTGCTTACTGCTAGGACACGGCCCTCTCGCTCACTGTCACTGGTGCCAACCGTCGAGGGATACTTCCGGACCACCCTCCAGGTAGCGGTGCAATGCGCTGTCGGTGGTATCGACGAATTCCTCAGGGATGGCGTCAGTGTCGATCCACCGCACCTGCGCGTGCTTCCGAGGCTCTCGGTTCTCCGGCTCGCCTGACCACTCGTGCGCCGCGAACACGACGGTGAGGAAGCCGTTGGGGGCCTCGACTCCCCAGGCCCCGTGGATGATGTGGGCGACCTTGAGGGCTTCCGGCTTCACGACCAGGCCGGTTTCCTCGTACAGCTCCCGTACCGCGGTCTGCGTGATCGGCTCCCCAGGCTCGCTCTTGCCGACCGGCAGGTCCCACATGCCCTGGGCGAACTTGGCGTTTTCGCTGCGCTGCAGCAGGACGACGCGGTTGGTGGCTTTGTCGTGGACGATGACGGCCGCGACCAGCAGGGTCATGGAGTCGAGGGCGGGCTTGAGGGCTTGGGGGCGGGCGTCGGTCGTCGAATCAGCCACGGGGTTCCCTTCATCGGCCAGGTAGTTGGGCATGTTAGGCGAGCGCCTCACGGGCGCGCCGTGCGAGATCGGCCGCGCCGGGCACCTTGCGGCGCTGGTAGATCGCGAGGGGCGAGCGCAGGGACGAGATGGCCTTGCGGGTGCGGTCCGAGGTCATGCCTTCCATCAAGGTGAGGGACTGCGACCAGGCGGCGATGGCCTCGTCGGCGCGGGCCTGGGCGGCGAGGCTGTCGCCGAGGTCGGCGTAGGTGAGGGCGTGGACGCGTTTGTACTGGACCGGGTCCCAGCGGGTGAGTGCGGCTCGGTGCTGCACCTCCGTACCGGGGTGGTCGGCGAGGTCGGTGAGGGTACGGGCGGTGTGGCTGGCGACGGTGCCGGCGGCCGGTCCGCTCACGCGGGAATAGCTGGGCTGCGAGCCGTCCTCGCGCAGCAGAGCGTCCTCCGCAGCCAGTAGTGCGCGGGCGGCCGCGGGCTTCTCACCGGTGGCGGCGTAGGCGCGGGCGTGGGTGATGTGCAGGAGGGCTTCGGTCTGGCCGTCGACGCGTCCGAGTCCCCGGGTGAGGGCGCCTTCGACGAGGTCGACGCAGTGGTGGGGTTGTTTGAGGCTGAGGGCCTGGTGGGCGAGGGCGCGCATCATCCAGGCGGCGTGGCCGTTGGGGTCGGCTTCGCAGGCGAGTTGGTAGCCGACCTGGTAGTAGCGCTGGGCGGCGCCTTCCTGGCCGAGGTCGTGGTGTTTCCAGCCGGCCAGGTAGGCGAGTTCGGCGACCGCGCCGAAGGCCGCCTGGCGTAGCGCTTCGTCCGGGAAGCGGGCGCGGAGCATGGGGGCTGCGGTGTCGGCGAGGTAGGCGGTGACGGTGGTCAGGCCGTGGCCGCCGCCGAGGCGTTCGTCGGCGGAGCTGAACGCGGTGGTGATCTGGCGTACGACGGCGACGTCCTCGGCCCCGACTAGGACGCCGCCGGTGCGGGCGCGGAGCATGCGGGAGGTCGCCTCGTGGTCGTAGCCGAGGGGCATCGCGACCCCGGCGGTGGTGAAGGCGGCGATCCCCAGGAAGTGCCGCCGGTCGACGTCGGCGCGCCCCAGCTCCGTCGCCGTGACGACCGGGTCCGGGCCAGAAGCCGGTGCCTCCGTCGGGCCTTGCAGGCCGATCTCGGTGAGCGTGACGGTCCGTGCGAGCCGCCGGGAGAGCGCCTCGGCCAGGTACTGGCCCATCCGGCCGCTGGGCTCGCGGGCACCGTTGACCCAGTGGGAGATCGCGGACTTGTTGGTCTGCAGGATCTCGCCGTTCTCGGCGGCGACCCGGCGCACGTCCTTCGCCAAAGCGTCGTAGGTGCGCCCGCTGGCAGAGATCACGTCCCGTAGACGTGAGTTGGGCTGGTTGGGCGCTGGCACGACCTCCCCCGATCAGCAGCTGTAAACCGCGTATACCGCTTCCGCCTCCTCTCACCGTACCCACTGAGCGTGACGACGGGTTCACTAATCAACAGCCGCCCGGAACGGTTCCAGGTTCCGGCCGACCCAGGCTCCCCTCCTGGTCCGGGCGGCCCTCAAGTTCCGTACGCCTGCTCCGGGTTCGGGCATTCCTGTACCCGCACCCGGCCGATGAGAGACGGAGACACGGTGACCACCATCGACACCACGGCCATCACGGCCGTTCTGCCCGAGGCGTTCGACGAGCGCTGGAGCCGGCTGCCCGGCATCCAGGTCGACGGCCGGCGCATCACGATCGACCCGGCCGAGTACTTCTTCCGCTTCGAGTCCAGCACCTGGCTCGTCGCCGACTGGGAGCTGGTCAAGTCCCGGCTCCTGGAGGTGGAGGAGACGACCGAGAGCGCGGTCGAACAGCTCGCGCTCGACTTCATCCGGGAGCACGCCCGCTCCACCCTGGATGCGGCACGCGTCCTGGCCACGGCGTACGAGGTGTACGCGTACCTGTTCCGCGAGGAGCACCTCGCCTCGCTCGGCCTGCCGCAGATCACCGCCGAGCATCTGCGGATGCTGCGCGAGGCGGCCACGCTGATGGCCCTGAACAAGGTCGAACTCGACGGGCACATCTCCAACGTCGGCCCGTGCTGGTTCTTCCCCGCCGCCACCTCTGTCGTCTTCGACCTGGACGACGCCATGGGCGGCCTGCTCGACGAGGTCTACCACGGCGGCTGGTTCAACGAGCACCGCCGCATCGAGTCCATCAAGGCCCACGCCGCCCTCGGCGGACGCCTGGTCCACGGCTGCCAGTCCGTGCCGGACCAGTCCGGCGGCGTCGTCGCGCCCTACGGTGCCTCGATGGCCAACTTCCGTGACGACCTTGCCCACTTCAAGGCCGGATGGATGGGCCAGGTCTACGCCCACCGCGCGTCCGACCGCCCGGCTGCCTAGCCCCTCCGACGAGGCTCCGGGGCGGGACGCGCCCTCGCTCCCGCCCCGGACGCCCATCCCGTACAAACCATCCAGGAGCACTCCCCATGGACGAGACCCTCACCACCGACCTCCTCCACAACCTGTGCACCGCCACAGGCCGCCCGACTCCCGTGCGCGAGGAGGTCCGCGTGTGGTCGATGTCCGGCGTCGAACGCATCACCTTCCCCGACCGCACCACCGCAATCTTCAAGTACGCCAAGCGCCCCTTCGACAGCGAGGACCAGGCCCTCCGCCTCGCGCACACCCTCGGCATCCCCGTACCCAAGGTGTACGCCTCCGCGGTGCGCGACGGACGGCTCGGCATGCTCATCGAAGACCTCGGCCCCGCGGCCCGTGAGGCCGACGACCTCGACGGCGCCGCAGCAGCCGTCGTCGTACACGGCGCCCGCACCGCCCCACCGCTCGCCCTCCTCGACGAGGAAGCACTGCGCGCCCTCCCGGCCCGCGCCCTCGACCACCTCCGCGCCCTGCGCAAAGCCGACCGCTGGGCGGCCGAGGACACCGACGACATCGAGCAGGCCCTCGACCTCCTCGCCCGAGCCGCCCCACACCGCGCGACCGGCGCCACCCTCGCCCCGTTCGGCTGGGTGCACTCCGAGTTCCACCCCACCAGCCTCCACATCGGCCGCGGCAACACCTGGCGCCTGCTCGACTTCGCCCGCGCCTTCACCGGCCCCGGCCTGCTCGACCTGGCCAGCTGGCACGGCACGATCGAGGCCCCGGACCCGGCCCGTCTGCGCACCTTCATCGAGCAGTACGTCGCCGCCGGCGGCACGCCCGACGCCCTCACCCCACGCGGCGAACTGCCCGCCGAGCAATGGGCACTGGGCTGGCAGCGCGTCTGGAGCGTGGAGTGGTTCATGGAGCAGGCGATCCGATGGGTCAACGACCCGGCCACCGACCCGGCGTATATCAAGGTCGTACGCCGCCACCTCACCGACGTCCTCCGCCTCCTGGAGGTCTAGATGCCCACGGCGCCAGCGCCCTCCCCCTGGCACGCATACGCCCTGCAACGCACAGTGGCCGAACCCGCCGAGCCCCTGCCCGTCCCGGCCCGGATGGAATGGACCACCCGCCCGGGCCTCGGCCCCGGCGCGGAGATCCTCGGCCACGACCTCGCCCACCGCCGCGTCCTCGAACTCGGCTGCGGCCCCGGACACAACGCCGCCCACCTCGCCACCCGACGTGGCGCACGCGTCACCGGCGTGGACCTCGTCGGCCTCCAGATCCGCCGGGCCAGCACCCACTACGGCCGACTCTCCGGCCTCACGTTCGCCGCCGGCCACGCCCTCCACTACCTCCAGGCGACCGACGAACAATTGGACGCCATCTACTCCATCTTCGGCGCGGTCGGCCTCATCCCACCGAACCTGCTCCTGTCGGCCATCGCCGCACACCTCAAACCCGGCCGCACCCTCGCCTTCTCCGTCCCCCATCCCCAGCGCGGTGGCCGACGCACTGCCAGCGACGACCGCCCCCGCCGCGACCACGTCACCCTGCCGGACCGCACCCGTCTCCCCTTGGTGCGCTGGGAGTTCGACGCCGAGCGCTGGGACCGACACCTCGCCCAAGCCGACCTGCGGATCACCTCCGCGCAGGACTTCCACGACAGCCGCCACGGCCCGTGGCCGACCACGCTGCTGATCACCGCGCGCAAGCTCTGACACCGCCCTCACACGAGCCGGAGGAATCGATGCGGCCGCCCTACCTCCTCATCGACATAGATGGGGTCCTCATCCCCTTCCCTAACGACGACACCGGCTCAACACCTGCGACGCACGCCCGCCACGACGTCGTCCCCACCGGCCGAAGTGCCGACAACCCGGTGCCCGTCTGGCTCAACCCGGCCCACGGCCCCCTCCTCATGGACGTGATCCGCTCCGGCCTGACGGCTCCGACCTGGTGCACCAGCTGGCATCAGGACGCAGCCACGCTGATCGGGCCGCTCCTCGGCTTGCCGCCGCTGCCGTACATCAACCTTCCCCGGCCGGACATCACGACCAGCCACCCCGATGGCTACCTCTGGAAACGCGACCACGTCGACACCCTGCTCAGCGCCTCTCCGGTCGCGTGGATCGACGACGACTTCACCGCCCTCGACCACGAGTGGGCCGCTCGACGCACCGCAGCGGGTTCTCCCACGTTGCTCGTGCAGCCCGATCCGTACGTCGGGCTACTCCCCGAGCACCTCCTGACCGTGGTCATCTGGGCCGTAAGCCAGACACAGCTACCGCCCACGGCTGCAGCGGCATAACAGGAAAACTCCCGGCTGGTCATCATGGCGACGCGGGACGGGCCCGACCGCCAAGCGGTCAGGCCCGTCCGTCGTGTGCTTTTCAGCTGGTCACCTGCCGGAGGTGACCAGAAATAGTTGGCTAGTGGCTCGTGTCGAGTTCCTCGTTGACGGCCGAGGCGAAGATGACTCCGGCGAGCCAGGCGTCCTTGTCCGGTCCCTGCGCGGGGATGATCAGACGCCGACGAACCCATGGTTCTTGCTGGTTCGGCAGGTCAACGATGCTTTCCACCCAGACGCCGTCCTCGTCCTCCGAGAAGGAGATATCGCGGAGCGTGGCTCCGCGGTCTGTCAGATCGTCGGCCAGGCTGTCGACGACCTCCGACCGGAATTCCTCGAGGTAGTCCCCGTATTCGGTGATCAGCGCCATTCCACTCCTAGCAGCCGCAGTCGTAGTAGTAGGCCGTGATGATGCCGACGGGACGGTGGTCCTTGGACCGGGAGTCCACTCGTTCGGTGAACACCACCTTCATGGCGCCGGCACGGACGTTGCTGAAGGTGTTGCTCTGGAGCTTGCACGTGGTCTTGCTGCCCTTGGACGCGCACTTTCCGCGGTCCAAGGTCTTGTCGATGTCGCGTTTCATGTTCGACCAGCTGGAGATCTGGTCGCCGTGCCCGGATTCGATGTGCCGCTTGCCGAACCCGTCGATGCTTGCCGCGTCCTTCTGCCCTACGCGCAGCGGGAGGTCTTCGCCATCGGGGCCGAAGTGGGTGGAGTACACACTCCAGTCGATGGGGTTGGGGTTAGTGGCTGCCTGCGCCGGCGCGGCTGATGCGCCGAAGAGGCCGAGCGCGACCCCCAACGCTGCGATGCCGACACGCTTCTTTGTAGCCGAGAACATCAAACTCCCCGTGGTGACGCTGGTGCTGTTGACCGCCGATCTGGTCAGTGATGCGGCGGCCGGTCGCCGGCCATCCTTCTTTCGAGATCAGGTCGGGTCAAGCACGTTGGGGCCGTGCCCGGGTGCGTGTGAGGAGCCCTTCGTGTCACCGCTTGGGGCGCCGGATGGGCTCGGGGCGTACCTGCTGTGCAGCTGTGGTGACGCTGGCAGGCGCAGTGAACCGAGTGCCCATGCCATGGATGCTGCGGGCTTGTGCGGCACGGGCCAGTGGGCTGGGCGCCGGACGGGCGGCAAGACGTTGAATTCGCCAGATGAGGACCCTGGCCGGGTGCTCGGCGTCGGCCAGAGCGCGTCGGCCAACGGCCGTGCGCAGAATCTGCTCGGGGATGTGTCCGGCCTCCTCTGCCTGGACGAGCGTTGTGGTGAGCGCGTCGAACGAGACATCCTCAACAATCTTCTCGGCGTAGTCGGGCACGACATCCCGGACCAAGGCGATGTGGCGATCGACGGTGAGCTGAGGAGGCCGCTGCCGGGCAAGAGCCGCCATGGGCGCGACGGCTGCTTCGTCGTAGACGGCCTGCAGTTGGAGTTGAGTGCGCTGAACAGCGGCGACCTGATGGTTGTGGTGGCGGTGCTGGTGCCAGCGGGCGGCGGCGAGCGTGGCCAAGAGCGCGGCGTCGAGGAACATCGCCAGGGCGGCTCCGTCCTTCGGTGACGGCTCGCGCAGGATCGCACGGACCGCACCACGCAGAGCACGGGCATGCTGGTGCTCGGCCTGTACGAGCGAGCGGACGGCACGCTCGAACTCCGTTGCCGCCTGCCGAAGTGAAGCCTGCAGAGGTGCGGGCTCGATGAGCGACAGGGCGTCGAGGGCTTCGCCGAGGGCGTTGATGTGTGCCTGGGCGGCCTCGTCGTCGACGTTGCCGTCGAGGTGGTGGGGAATGCGTTCAACAGCGGCCGTCGCCTGGTGCCAGGGGTTGGTGCGCCGCCCGGCGGACTGCTCCTCAGTCTGTGGGGCGAGGTCGTCGAGGCGCTTCTTGATCTTCGGGAAGGACAGGTCCGGGGCGAGTTCGGAGCCGGAGAACCAGACGAGCTCGCCGGCCTGGTTGATGTCGCCAGTGACAGCGATGGTGTAGCCGCGGATGTCGCCGGACGGGAAGTGCTTGACCTCGACCTGAACGCCGTCGGCGTGGCCGAGCAGGTGCAGGAATTCCTCGGTGCTGCGGGCGGCGGCCACCATCGTGCGCACGGTGGTGCGCAGGTGCTCGCGCGGGGTGGCGGTCCGGCCGTGGCGGCGGGCCTTCTCCTGCTCGGCGCGGGTGGGGCGTTTGGCGGCGGTGCGGTCCCCTCGCACCACCTGGAAGAGGCCGTACTCCTCCTCGATGGCAGCGAGTTCGCGGTCCGCGGTGAGGTAGTCGTTCCAGTGGCGGGCGGGACGCAGGTCGGCGCGGACGGTGGTGGCGGCGATGTGGATGTGGTCGGGTGCGTGGCGGACGGCGACCCAACGGCAGCCGTCCGGATCGCCGACAGGGGCGATGCTGGTGGCGGCTACGACGCGGTGGGCGATGACGGACCACTCGTCGTCGGTGAGGTGGCGGTCGGCCCGGGCGGCGCGGATCGAGCAGTGCCACACGTGGCGTTCGGGGGCGCGGCCGTGGCGGCGGGCCTGGTTCACGCGCAGGTCGAGGTCCGCCACGAGTTGCTTGCGGACGACGTCGGGGGCCTCGGCGGTGCGGCCCGGGTCGGGGGCGAAGCCGTCCCAGGAAGCGACCAGGTGAGGGTCGGTGTGGTCGGTGGCCTTCTTGGTGTCGAAGAGGTAGCGGATGAGGCCGCCGGTGCTCTTGCCGCTACTGATCTTCGCGATCAACGGGGCACCGCCCTCTCGGGCCTCTTGCCTGTCGCGACGGCCTGGTTGGCGGCGGCCGCGATGTCGGTGACCGTGCCGGCGGCCGTGGTGAGCGTGCGTTCGGCCTGGGCCAGCAGGGCGCTGTCGCCGGGGTGCGATGTGCCGCCGGAGTTGAGTTTCTTGGCGATCTGGTTGGCGTTGCGGCCGATCGCCGCGACCTGTTCGCGCACGGCCGCCAGCTCGTCGATGTAGTCGTCGAGCTGGGTGCGCTGTCCCGGCAGGGCGAGGTCGCCGTGCAGGTGGGCCATGACGACGGCGCCGACGTAGTGCGCGCCGGCGATGTTCAGGGAGCGGGCCTTGGCGAGGATGGCGGCTTTCTCGGTGCTGCTGTAGCGGACGTCTACGCGTTCTTTGCGCTGTACGGGCTCGCGGCGTCGGCGGCGGGCGACGCGGTGCAGGGCGGCTTCGTCGGCGGCACGGGACGGCACGCGATGTGCTTCTCCTGTGTCTCCGTGGTCGGGTGCCCCCTGGCGCCCGACCGCCTCCGCCACCCCTGGGGCGGAGGCTTCCCCGTTGGACCGGCTCTTGGACGGTCCAACGGAATACCTTGCTGCGCCGTTGTGGTCGTTGGTCGTCTCCTGCGGGGCGGGGTGCGGGCGGTCGTGCATGGGCTGGTTCTCCGTGTGGCGGGTGAGTGCTGTTGGGCCCTGTGCGTGAGTGCGGGCCACGGGGCGAGGGACGGTGCTGGGCTTGCTCGCGGGCGTCAGGCGGTGTCGGCGCCGACCGTGTGCGCCATGGCCTGCTCGGGTGCCTTGGCGTCGAGTTCGGCCTGGAGGAGATCCTTCAGCCGGTCCGCCTCCTGTCGCCCGATGGAGAGGCCCTCGTCGCGGAAGGTGGCTTCGATGTGGCGGCGGGAGGCGCGGTTGTTGCGGCCCAGGGGTGCGGAGCGGGCGAGGGCGAGCCGGTTGGCGTAGACGTCATCGGGCCCCGGAGTCCTTGCCGTGGAGACCAGTTCAGGTGCCCTGGCGTCGAAAGTGGCGCTGGGGGCCACGTTGACGGCGTCCGGCGCCACGTCGTTGGCGGTCGCCACCTCGGGGAGGGCCTGGTCTGCGTCCTCTTGCCGGACGCCTATCGGGTGGCGGCGGACGACGAGGTAGAGGTGGACGGCGCCGGCGAGGGCGAGTGGGGCGATGGCGGAGAGGGCTCCGACGGTGAGGTCGTCGAGTTGGAGGCTGTCGCTGTGCCGGTCGAGTTCGTTGAGGCGGACCGCGTGCAGGGCGTTGGCCCAGATGCTGGTGATGGTGGCGGCGCCGACGAGGGCCCATACGTAGGCGCGTGAGGGGGTGGGGGCGGTGCGGAGCATGAGGAGGGCGCCGACGCCGATGGCGATGAACCCGTCGATGACGAGGGGGAAGGCGTAGGTGAGGAGTCCGCGGATGTGGATGGCGACGGCCATCTGCCGCAGGGCGTCGTAGGAGAGGGCGAAGGCGAACGCGGCGAGCAGGGCGATGCCGGCGCGGATCGCTGCGGTGCCCGCGGTCGGGGCCGTGGGCGTGGCCGGGGTGGTGCGGGAGGGCAAGGTTTGAACACTCCAGGAAGATGCTTTGCAGGGCTCGGAGGGGGGCGTACACGCGGGGTCACGCGAGGGGGCGTACACGCGGGCCCCCTTCTAAAGGGGGGCCCGCGCGTGAACGCTCGGGTGCGTGTACGCCGTGTACGGTCCCGTGATCGTTTGACCTGCGGTTTCGTCATATCCGTGTACGCCGCGAGCGGTTCATGGCGCCGGTTTCGTGAGAGGGGCGCGTGTACGGTCGCGTGAACGCTCTGCAGAGGCTGTGGGTGGTTCAGCCGACGGCGGTGAGGTGGCGTGCGGAGGCGTAATAGCGGGCCTGCTGTCCACCCCCGGATCCTCCGGCGATGCCGTCGGCGCGAGTGGCCAGGCCGGCGTCGACGAGGCGGCTCAGGTGACGGCGTGCCTTCTCCACGTCCGCACGCTCAGACTCGGCCCCGCCGGTGAGGACGGCCGCCAGCTCGCGGACGGTCATCCCGCCCGCGGCGTTGCGCAGCAGGACGGCGGGGTCCCGGCTGGGGTCGACGGTGGTGGTGCCGCGCTTGTGGTCGTGCGTGACGTCGAGCGGTCCGACCTCCCCGGTGGGGGTTTTGAGGTGATGCAGGGTGACGGCGGGGTCGCCGGCCCGGCCGGTCACGAAGAGAACGCTGCCCGCGCCGGCGGTGAGCCAGGTGGAGCCGTAGACCTGGTCGAGGGCGGGGCGTTGGCCGCGCGGTGCGTCGGCGGTGGCCTTGCGCTGGTGGTGCAGCTCCAGGATCTCCACGCCGCTGCGCAGGGCTCGCATGCGGGCGTTGTGGAAGGCGACGGCGAGGCTGTCGTCGACCATGGTGCTGACCGCGTCCTTGAGGCTGTCGATCACGATGGTGTCGGCCTGGTGGGCGGCGGCGAGGTCGGCGAGGAGATCGGGCTCCTTGTCGAGGGTGGCGGGCAGCGGGCCCTGCCAGACGACGAGCCGGTCCCGGAGGATCGTCTCGTCGGTGTCGAAGACGCGCCGCGCCATGGCCTTCGCGATCTGCTTCGGCCGGTCCATGGCCAGATAGAGCACCCGCCTGCTGGGGGCAACCGGCAGCTCCAGGACCGTCTCCTGCAGACCGAGCCGGGCGAAGATCACCTGGTGGGCCAGGGTGGTCTTCCCGACCCCCGGTGCGCCGACGATCATCAGGCTCTCGCCGGGCGCCCAGACGGTCTGTTCCCGGGTGCCCCACAGGGGCTCGGCGTCCGCGCCGGTCTCGCGCACGAAACACCAGCCGTCGACGGCGAAGCGGGCCAGGCGCCCCTGCCCCGAGGAGAGGGCGCGCTCACGTTCGGCGCGCATCTCCGCCTCGGCCTCGCTGCGGATCGCCTCGGGGTCGGCCCCCGGCTCCTGAGCGCGTTGGACGGTGCGCACGGCCGAGGTGAGGAGGCGGCGCAGGTCGGCCTTCTGCCGGATGATCTCTGCGTGGTGTTCCGCGCTGGTGGTGCCATAGAGGGCGTCGGCGAGCTGGTGCAGGTAAACGCGGTCGCCGACGCGCCGCAGGTTGCCCTGCTGCTGGAGCACTTCGCTCAGCACGATCGGGTCGGTCGGCTTGTCCTCGCGGTGCTGGGTGAGGAGTGCGCGCCAGATGGTTTCGTGCGGGGGCCGGTAGAAGGCGTCGTCGCCCAGGACGGGGCGGACGGTGTCGATGACGGCGGTGTCGTGCATGCAGGCGCCGAGCACCGCGCGCTCGGCGTCCACGTTGTACGGCGGCTCCAGCGCCTCCATGGGCGGTAGAGGCGGCAGGGTGGTGCGGTTCGGTTCGGGATCGGCCATACTGGGTTGCAGCTCCTCTGCTCACAGGCCATATGGGACGGCAATCCCGGCCTCGCGTGTTGATCGCTAGGGATGGCGGTTGAGAGGTTTGCGCTTGAAGCCCCCGGCACTGCCGGGGGCTTTTTCGTGTCCCGGGCACCCCGTGCGTTCAGGGGTGTGGGGCTATCAGCATGCCACACGAATTGCAGATCGCAGTATTGCTCTGCGCATCGCAGAACGGATGGTACTGTTGGGGAGTTCCTGCGAATGGCAGAGATTCCCTACGAATGGAAGGAGGCGGTCGTGGCTGATGAAGGTCCGCCAGAAGGCGTTCTGCTCAGCGGCGAGGGCAACGTCGCGGTGCGCATCAAGCTGGAACGCGAAGCACGCGGCTGGAGCACCAACGCCCTGTCCGACCGTCTGAACGAGGCCGGCTTCGACATGAACCCGTCCGCGGTCTGGCGCATCGAGAACGGCAAACGCCGCATCAACCTCGACGAGGCCATCGGCTTCGCCGACGTCTTCGGCCTCGACCTGCGCAACCTCGTCGGCCCGCCGCAGCTCGCGGCCCAGGCCCGCGCCATGGAACTCATCGACGAGGTCGTCGACGCCTTCCGCGCCACACAGCGCGCCAACGCGACCCTCACCGAGGCGCGCGACGCCCTAGACGCTTACCTCGCCGAGCACCCCGACATCCGCGAGGAGGCCGAGGTCCAGGTCACCAACTCCATCGCGGAGGAAGCCGGCAAGCACCTGTCGAAGACGTACGGCCCCCTGCTCGACGCAGACGACGGCGCCGCCATCGCAGACGAGGCATAGCCCCCGACCCCACCACCCGTGCCAGGCCCGCAAACCCCCGGCACGGTCATTCTCCCGCCATCCCTATCGATCGAACGGCGCAACGGTGTTGCCGCACCCGCGCCCGTAAGAAGAGGAATCCCTTGCGTCACCCCGCAGCACCCCCTGTCCTCGCGCACCCTTCGAACGCCGACTCCACGCCGCGACGCCTGCACCGCCCCGAGGAGATCGCCGACGTGCTCGGCTGCTCCGCCTGGTGGGTCAAGGACCGTGCCCGCCGTCGGCTGATCCCCTTCACCCGCGTAGGAAGGGCTTACCGCTTCACCAGCGATCACCTCGCGGAGATCATCCGCATGCATGAGGCTCGGCCCGCCGCACCTCGGCAAGTGACGGCCGCCGCCCCCGATCCGGCTCCCAATCGCCCCGCCTCGCCGCGTCCCGAGACCGCCCCCACCGCTCGCCTCCGTGCCCGGCCACCCCGCCGAGCTGGACAGGGGCACTACGGGACTGCGGCATAGCCGACGACACGAGGACGGGAGGACTTCGTGGGTTTCGCGGAGAAGCGCGGAAACTAC
The DNA here is from genome assembly GCF_042730865.1 of Streptomyces sp. NPDC059897. Classification (NCBI taxonomy): domain Bacteria; kingdom Bacillati; phylum Actinomycetota; class Actinomycetes; order Kitasatosporales; family Streptomycetaceae; genus Streptomyces; species Streptomyces sp. NPDC059897. Next base: position 39,484 of record NZ_JBHWKQ010000054.1, read on the forward strand.
TGGCGTGGCCGCTACAAGACCGCGCCCGGCAAGCACAACACGGTCGTTGGCGAGGACGGCAAGGTGATCCGCTTCGCCACGAAAGGCGAGGCCCAACGGGCCGCAGCCGAGGCGGAGAACAGGTACCGGCGCGGCGACTGGCGAGACCCGGCACTCGGCCAGGAGACCTTCGGCGAGTACGCGAGCCGCTGGTACGCGGCCCAAGACCTTGCCGCATCGACGATGCAGAACTACAAGCGCCACATCGAGGAGCACCTGCTCCCCGACTTCGAGGACAAGGCACTCGCCGGCATCCTGCGCTCCGACGTGGAGCTGTGGGAGAAGAAGGAACGGGCGGCGTACGCGGCCACCAGCGTCAAGACCTGGCGCGCGACGCTCCACCTGATCTTCGAAGACGCGATCGACGAGGGGCTACTCACGTCGAACCCGGCCGTCAGGCGGCGAGGCCGAGGCAAACGCGCCGGACGCTCCCGCGACCGCGGCCCGGAGAAGGTCGTCACCGACGCGCTCGGCATCCTGCTGACCGCCGAACGGGCGGCTCTCCTGTCGGGCCGTGACGACGAGTTCGTCGCGGTGATCCTCAAGGGGTACACGGGCATGCGGTGGGGCGAAATCGTGGGCCTGGAAACGGAGTTCATCCGCCGAGAAGCTGTACGCGTCGAATGGCAGCTGTACGAACTCGACACCGGCGAACTGGTACGAGTCCCGCCCAAGGACGACAGCTACCGCACCATCGACTCGCCGGACTGGCTGTCCGCCTTGGTTTTCAACGACATCGCCCGCACGAAACCGACCCCCTGCCCCTGCCACGGCAGGACATACGTCTTCCGAGGTCAGGGCGCGGCGCGCACCGGCGGACATCAGGGCGCGAAGTTGGTGGACGTCGCACGTCGCGCGGAGGTCTCTGCAGGCACGGTGTCCAACGTCCTGAACCACCCTCACCGCGTACAGGAGGCGACCCGGGCCCGAGTTGAACAGGCCGTAGCGGACCTCGGATTCGTGCGAGGCGGACACGTGCCGGAGCACGCGTCCCATTGGCGCCGCAATGGCTTTGCCACCTGGCTGTTCACCCCTGCAGTCTCCGGCTGGTACCCGAAGAAGGCCCCGCAGGAGGCTCGCCCCGTACCGATCCTCGGAGAGCCGTGGCCTGGCATTCCGGCGCGAGGACGCGGTGCTAGTGACCGGACCGAAGCCTGCTGGGTTCCGATCGCCAAAGGGCTCACACCCCACGGCCTCCGCCACACCCACCGGACGATGATGGAGGACCTCGGCACGGAGAAGGTGCTCATGGACGAACGCATGGGACACATCGACGGCTCCGTCTCGGCACGCTACGCACACGTCACCCCAGGTATGCGCAAGCGACTCATGCTCGGACTGACCGAGCAGTGGGAGATGGCCCTCGGCGCCCGTCTGGCGATGAGCCCCACGTCACCGGTGCGCGTACTCAGCGATCTTCTTCGACGCACGCAGTACGTCCCATTTGCCTGAGGAGTCTCAACAAGGAGGAAAGCCACTCGCTGGCAGCCGGATCTCGGAGTCTGCACCCCGGGTGGCTCCCAAACCGGGCATACAGCAAGTTGGGAGCGGTGTGATCTCTCAGCACCGGTCCCAACTTGGTGTTTCACTGTCAGGGAGGAGGATTTGAACAACGACCCGTTACCGGTCAGTCCAGGACCGTCTCCTGGGATTCATCGGATTCCGGGTCGTCGCCCTCTGGCACATGGTTCTCCACGGTCCTGCGCCGCAGGTTCTCCACGTCAGTCAGGATGCCGACCAGCAGTTTGTGTAGGTCGTCGAGCTGGTCCACCGGGACGATCGGGGTGTGGTCCCCGACTTCCGGCTCCAGGGCGTGCAGATGGTCGAGGGCGTCCCGGGCGCCCTGCACCCCGAGGTGGAGGGCCTTGCGGTGCGCGGCGGCGCGCTGGCTGGGGGGTGGCCCAGCGTCTTCGGCGCGGGGAGCCGGGACGGGGACGCTGGGCAGAGCATCCTGGTCCCCCTGAGCAGCGCCCTCCTGGAACAGCGCCGTCACCGGGCCCGTGGTGACGGGCACCTCGCCGGAAGAGGCACTGGTGGAGATGCCGCCGTCTACCTGCACCGTCTCACCGTTCGCCGAGGGCGCCGCCGGAACCTGCACCAGCGCCGGACCGGTGACCGTCGACGAGGGCACGGCCTGTGCCGCGCGCTCCGGGGCCGAGGCCGCGACGACATCCCACTCGTACAGTGGCATCGGCACGCCATTGGCGTCGCGGGCGATGCGGTCCGGGGCATTGAAGTCGACTTTGAAGTACACATACGGCGGCTCGGCGGACGTGGCCGACTCCCTGCCGGTCAGGCTCTGCCTGGGCACGGAGTTCTGTGGGAGGTCGTCACTGCGGAACGTGTTAGCGGCCAGCGCGAGAGTCCACAGGCCGAGTTCGTTCGTCGGCCGTGAGAGTCCCTCGATGACCTTGTTCACGTCCGACCGGAAAGGGACACCGCCCTTCTCCTTCTTGGCCCCTAGCGATGAGCCGACGTTCCTGGTTAGCAGCTTGTCGGCGATCAAGGCGACACCGCCGGCCACAGCCAGGGTGCGGCGGGCGTCGTCGTTGCCGTTCATCGCCGGTGCGATCAGCGCGGTGAAGTCGTCGATGGGCTGTGGAGTCCAGCCCTGGGTGACGTCGTTCGACAGCACGCCACCGTTGTTCCACGCGTTTCGCGCCTGCTTGGTGACGAGCTTCTTCTTCGCACGCCAGGGCAGGTCAATGATCGGACCGAGCAGCTCCCCGAACCCCTTCATACTCATACGCTGGCCGCCCTTGATGGCCTTGGCTTGGTCCTTTAGAAGCTCCAGGAGGTCTGGTTGTGTCAGGGCGCTGACCAGGTAGACGGCACGCCACAAGGCGGTCCCGGGTGGTGCCGGATCGCCCCCGAAGACCTGCGGAAGCTCGGCCACGGGAATGCGGCCGACAGCAAGGCCGTGCACCGCCTGGAGATCGGCCGTGTTCCAACGCGGGTCGCCCTGCTGGATGATCCGCTTCAGGGCCCGGGTGATGACCTCGACGTTCTGGGCCGCCGCGTCCCACTGCTTGAACTCGACGTGTACCGAGGCCAGTACTGAACGAATGGCGTCATCAAAGATGTCCTCGGGAGACAGCACTCGGCCCTCGTGTCCCTCAACCCCGACGGCGATCTGCGCCGGAACGACGTAGGACTGGGCGATCTGAGCGGCCCGAAGCCCGGGCGTCGTCCCCTTCATCTCATCGTGGAACTCTTGCCGAAGTTCCTGCCGCCACCGAGTTCGGCTGGCGGCCAGCCGCTCCTCGAGATCGGGCCCTGCGGCCGTCCCCGCTGCGGAAGCGCTGCCGAGCAGTGCGTCGGTGGCCAGGGTGGCCACCTCGGCGGGGTCGGCACCGTGCCCGGCTAGTACCGCCCAGGCGCTGGCGAGTCGAGTGATGCCGTCACGGACGACGAGAACGTGGATCGGCTCCGCGCCGTCCTCGAAGGCGATCTCGACGGGGTGGGTGATCAGGTTGCGGGTGACGGAGCGCGTGAGGATGGAAGTGGCGTAGCTGTTGAGTGACAGCGTCGCGTGGATGGTCTGCCACACGTGGTTGCGCAAGTGGGCGGGGTTCTCGTAGCGGTACTGCACGATCGCACTGGGACGGCCCTCATGGGTGATCCCGTGCACCTGCGGGTCGGGTACCTCCGAGACCTCCATGCCGGTACGAGGCTGGGGACCGGGGAACAGCTCGCTGAGCAGGACACGGGTGACAACCGACAGCAGCGTCGCCCCTTCGACGTTCTCGACCATCAGGAGGTCCGTGGGCTCATCCTGCGTCGGGCGAAGCTGAACTGCCAATGCTTCGGGCCAAGTTGTTGCACGAGCTATGGCTCCCCACGCAGTGTCCGGCAGCCAGGTGCTCGGATTGGCCCGGCCCGCTGCGGTCACCGCCGCGACATGGCTGTCCGTTGAGTCGGCAGGGAGGTGGGGCGAGATGTTGGTTACCCGGATCGTGTCGGTCCCCCAGGGGACGTCGATGGAAAGGGCAGCGGGTTTGTTGGTGGTCATGGGCGCAGATCTCCAATGTGTGGTCCGAAGTGGCCTGGCGGTCATCACGAAGGGCGGCGAGCCGCACTGGACTCGCCGCCCAGTCGTTATGCCAAGACTTCCCCGGATATATCCTCATTTGCCCAGGGCAACTCTGGCGGGAGCCAGGTCGGCCTGCAGCTCATGTGCGGGTAGCACCGGTGCTGATAAGCGGCGTAGGCCCCGAGCTTTGCGGGTGTCAGGAACAGCTCGACCTCGGCCGCACGGCAGGGAAGAGCCCTCAAGGCGGGTGATTCCGGAGGCAGGGGTTCAAGATCCGGGCCGTCCGCCGTGAGGCGGATCCAGGCAATCCCCCGGCTGGTGTGGATGAGGGCCAGCCCCGAGGGTCGTCCGGCGAGTCGGGTGCACAACCAGTCGAGCACCTCATGGTCGGCCTGCCCGGAGTGTCGCTTTGGCGTGTGGACGATGAGCGGCTTGGGGAACTCGGCCAGTGCCTCGGTGAATTGCCTGGCGTACTGGCGCCCCAGTGCCTGCGCAGCTTTGGGGCTGGCGGCCCTCGCGCGGAGACCCCATTCCCCCTTGACGAGTCTGCTCGGATGTGGTAAGTGCCCTGCTGCATGAATGGGGAGACGGTCACCGAGAAGATCGTTCCATCTATGTCGGTACCTGGGGATCTCTGCTCCTGTCAGTTCAAGCACGCATATGGTCCGAAGCGGCAGCCGTCCGGAGGTGCCGACGATGAAGACAGGTTCCTCACGCGGGACGCGTATCTCTTCAGCGTTGCTCATCTACAACTCCTGACGATGCCGGGGCCGGTGCCCTGTAGACAGGTGACGAGGCGTCACCAGTGTGACTGGCGAGCCCCGTTGGGCCACCGTACGGACGGGCCGTGGGTGCGCGCAGTCGTTTTTAGCCCGGAGTCCACGCTGGATGCGGTAGATGCGCTCATTGATGTACGCGGCGTGCAGGAATCAGGCGTGTCGCTTCTACGTAACTTCAGTTCAAGTTGGTCTTGGCTCGCGGGTAGTTGTCGAACACCTGGGGGAGAGGGCTCATCCCGAGCTTGTCCAGGTGTGCCAGGGCGGCGGCGACGTCGGCAACTTCGCCGAGGATGCTGTCGCGTTGGATGACCCACACGAACTCGTTCTCGGATGTCGGCAGCGTCCGCGGCAGGGTGGAGAGCCCGATCCTCTCGAACTCTTCGCTGATCTGTGTGCACAACTCAGAGCTGATCCGGGCTCGTTCCGGCGCAGCATGCTTCTTGATGAAGTGCATGGACAAGCGCTTGATACCGTGGTCGACCTCGACCGCATGCTTGATAATTGTGAAGTCCATAACTCAGTAGCTTACTGAGTTAATAAGGAAGTTGAGAAGGGGAAGCCGGGATCTGCCTCACTGGAGGGGCTGATCTGGCCAACCGATCTTGGCTAGCGGAGGTGCCGACGTGGCCAACCTGGACAGGGCTACTCTGGCCGCCACTAGGGTGTGGCCGCTGATGACACCGATCGTCTCGGTGGAATTCTGAGAGTGTGCGGGGGCGCGTCAGCAGCCACATCTCCAGGGCGTACTCCGGGCGGTGGCGCTCTCAGGTGAGGTGAGGTAGCTCGGGAGCCTCGCTGGCTGTTCCGGGCCGCCGAGGGGCGACTGGTTTGACGTGGCGTCACCCCAGTGAGCTGGTCCGGAGATTCGTGAGCAGGGGCGGCAGATGCGGTCGATGATCTGGTCTGCGGTCTTGGTCCAGTGGAAGGGACGGGCCTCGCTGTTCCATGCGTCGATCCAGGACTCGAGCGTGGTCTTGAGCTCGTCGAGCGAGCAGAACGTGCCACGTTCCCGGCAGCGTCGTTCCAGTTCGGCGAACCACCGCTCGATCTGGTTGATCCACGACGAGTAGGTCGGGGTGAAGTGCAGCTGGAACCTTTGGTGTTCGACCAGCCGCTTATGGATCACCGGTGCCCTGTGGGTGGCAAGGTTGTCGCAGATCACGTGGACCGCCAGACCAGGCTCGCTCTGGCGGTCGATCTCATCCAGGAAATCGCGGAAGTCGACCGCCCGGTGCGTCGCGGACAACGTGCCGATCAGCTTGCCGGTGGTGGTGTTCAGCGCGGCGAACAGATCGACGGCGCCATGGCGCACGTAATCGAAGCTGCGCGGCTCCGGCGTGCCCGGCACCATCGGCAGCACCGGTGCACTGCGCTCAAGGGCCTGGATCTGCGGTTTCTCGTCCACCGCGAACACCGCCGCGCTCGCCGGCGGGGCCAGATACAGGCCGACCGCATCCCGGATCTTGTCGAGCAGCAGCGGATCGGTGGAGATCTTGAAGTCCTCCACCCGCCACGGCTGCAGGTCGAACGCCCGCCAGATCCGCAGCACGAGCGGGTCCAACCGCGGTCCAGGCACACCACCATCAGACCGCAGAACTCAAGACCGGGACACTAGGGGACGCTGCTCACGACCCGCCATCCGTGCGTCGTCGGTTGTACGCCCCGGAAGTGGCAGCTCAGCAACCCGATCGGCTACGCGGACTGTTCCGGCGGCGGCTCGGAACTGTCCCGCCAGATTCTGGAGAGGCGGCATGCCAACGTTGCGGACGTCCCCACCAGGCCGGTCCGCAGTCCGCTTCAGCGCGCTGTGTAGGTCTTCATGTGGCACTGCGTGATCATGTTCGCGGAGGAGTGCGACAGCCGGCCCCCCCGTCCATCCTCATCGCTGCCCTTTCGCACACGATCCTGCCGTGGGCCGCGGAGTGGCTCCTCTCGTCCTTACGGAACTGTGGCGGGTCATGGGCGCTGGGCTGGCGGCGGTCGCCTCTGTGCCGTGCCACAGCTCGCTGAGCCCGACGAGGGCGATAAGCCGTTCTGCCGGGCAGCGCGTGCCCATCAGCGCCTGATCCTGCGGAGCGGTACCCGAGAGCCAGATCCGAACTCGGCTCCCAAATGGCTCCCAAACCGGCCCCCACAACGACTCAGGGGCCTGACCCGCTATGCGGATCAGGCCCCTGAACTGGTGTTTCAGCTGTCGGGGTGGCGGGATTTGAACCCACGACCTCTTCGTCCCGAACGAAGCGCGCTGCCAAGCTGCGCCACACCCCGATGTCGTTGTTCCGGTCTCTGCTGTTCTGCAGGTCGCGGCGACGTCGTTTACTTTAGCGGACTGTCGGCCTGAGACGAAATCCGGTTATCGGGGGTCCGCCATGCGGGGGCTCAGGGGGTCGCCGGGGCCAGGGTCAGGAGGGTGGCCTCAGGGGGGCAGGCGAAGCGGACCGGGGTGTAGCGGTTGGTGCCGCAGCCCGCCGAGACGTGGAGGTAGGACGTGTTGCCCGCCGCCTCGTGCGTGGACAGGCCCTTCACGCGGTCCGTGTCCAGGTCGCAGTTGGTGACGAGGGCGCCGTAGAAGGGGATGCAGAGCTGGCCGCCGTGCGTGTGGCCGGCGAGGACCAGCGGGTAGCCGTCCGCGGTGAAGGCGTCCAGGGTGCGCAGGTACGGGGCGTGCACGACGCCCATCGAGAAGTCGGGGCCGGAGAGCGGGCCGCCGGAGACCTCGGTGTAGCGGTCGCGCTTGATGTGGGGGTCGTCCAGGCCCGTGAGGCCGATCTCGACGCCCGCGACCTTCAGGGAGCCCCGCGTGTTCGTGAGGTTCAGCCAGCCGGCCGCGTCGAAGCCGTCGCGCAGGTCCTCCCACGGGTTGTGGATGGCGCCGACGACGGGGGCGTTGCCGTTGAGGCCGTGCCTGCCCGAGATCTGCTGCTTCAGGTAGCGGGCCGGGTTGAGGAGCTTGGGGCCGTAGTAGTCGTTGGACCCGAAGACGTACGCGCCGGGGAACTCCATCAGCGGGCCGAGCGCGTCGAGGACCTCGGGGACGCCTTCCGTGTCGGACAGGTTGTCGCCCGTGTTGATGACGAAGTCGGGGCGCAGGCCCGCCAGGGACTGCAGCCAGCGGCGCTTCTTGTTCTGGCCGCTCACCATGTGGATGTCGGAGACCTGGAGCACCCGCATCGGGCGCATGCCCGCGGGCAGCACGGGGATCGTGACCCGTCGCAGGCGGAAGGAGCGGGCCTCGAAGCCCGCCGAGTAGATCAGCCCGGCGGCGCCCGCCGCCGCGATGCCTGCTGTCACCTTCAGGGAGGTCTTCAGGGGATTCCCGTATCGAGCGCGCATGTTCACCATCGTGTCAGACGGGCAGCGCAGCGGAAATCGGCGGGCGTTGGGGCTCGGACACCTGCGACAATCACGTCATGACCACGCTCAAGTCGAAGCTGCATGACGACCTCAACGCCGCGATCAGGGAGCGTGACGAGCTGCGCTCCTCGACGCTCCGGCTGACCCTCTCCGCGATCACCAACCAGGAAGTCGCGGGCACCGAGAAGCGTGAGCTGACGGACGACGAGGTGCAGAAGGTGATCGCCAAGGAGGCGAAGAAGCGCCGCGAGGCGGCCGAGGCCTTCGAGAAGGCGGGCCGCGCCGAGTCCGCGAGCCGCGAGGTGGCGGAGGGCGAGCTGCTCGCCGAGTACCTGCCGCAGCAGCTGTCCGACGCCGAGCTCGAGCAGATCGTCGCGGAGGCGGTCGAGGAGGCGAAGGCGGCCGGCGCCGAGGGCCCGAAGGCCATGGGCCAGGTCATGAAGATCGTGAAGCCGAAGGTCGCGGACCGCGCCGAGGGCGGCCGGGTGGCCTCCACGGTCAAGCGGCTGCTCGCGGGCTGATCGCGGCCGAGTAGGACGAACAGAGACGGAAGAGGGCGCACCCCGCGCGGGGTGCGCCCCGGTCTCTTATACACAACGGACGCAGCCGCCGACCAAAGGGGTGTATGTCTCGGTGGGCGCCGGATCATTAAAA
>NZ_JBHWKQ010000055.1:0-47826 GCF_042730865.1 Streptomyces sp. NPDC059897
CGGCCAAACGCCGGGCGGGCCGTAATTCTCGGGCCCGCCCGGCGTTCGAGGACAGCTTTTTCAGTGCGTCGCGCCGTACGGCGGCGGGAATCCGTAACCCCCACCCGCCGGAGCGGAAGGCGCCGCATGCGCCTCCCGGTCGTAGAACGGGCGTGCCTGGCGGAGCCACATGGCCACCGGGTCGTACTCGTCCGACATCGCGACCGTGGAGACCGGAAGGCCCTCCGGGACCGCCGGGATGGACTGCTGCATCATCGCCCGGACCGCGTCCACGGACGCCGGGGACGTGTCGTAGACGTCCAGGCCGATGGCGAGATAGGGCGCGCCCAGTGTGGGCTGCACCCAGGCGCGGCGCAGGGAGCGGATCGCCGTCGTGCGGTGCGCGTTCTGCGTCAGGGTCGCGTAGAACTGCGGGATCTCGATCGTGGGCTCGGAGAGCCTGAGCGGGCCGGCCGGCTGGCGGTCCAGGCCGCCCGCGATGCGCCGCAGGTCGAGCCACGGGATGCCGACGCCGCCGCCCGGCGCGTGCGGATTCAGCCACAGCCCGTAGTGGTCCGGGTAGAGCGTGCGCGCCGCGTCGACGCCGCTCACCACCTCGTACGCCCGTGACCAGCCGGAGGCGGAGAGCTCCTGGGCCGAGGTGACGCAGGGGGCATAACTGAAGCCGTCCACCCCCATGTTCCCGTACTGGGCGTCCGGGGAGCCGGCCTGGCCGTGCCAGAGCAGCATCCAGACCTGCCCGGTCGCGGGGTCGGCGAGGGCCTTGAGGAGCGCCTCGTACGCGTCGTAGCGTCCCGGCGTCACCTGGCGCAGCATGTGCTCGACCTGTCCGGCCGCGGCCGTGCCCGACGCACTCACCCGTAACCGCCCTTTCGGCTCTTCAAAGACGTCCGTGTTCCACGTGGCCGGAAAGCGAAGCGCCGACCGGTCACGTCATGAAACCAGCTTAAGCGGCGATACTGACACCGACTTGACGGACGCCGTCACCCTTCTCGTACGTAGAACGGCCGTACGTGTGTACGCAGCCAGTCGGCCACCGGGTCCTGTGTCACGTCCAGGAACACCAGGTTGACGGCCCAGGGCACCGGCGCACGGCCCAGCGCCCGCCCCAGCGCGTCCAGCGGAAGGTCCCCCGCACCGCTCGGCGCGCTCACCGCCTGCGCCAGCTCGACGCCGATGAACAGGGACGGCTCCGCGTCCTCCACGGTCGCGAGGCAGCGCCGGGCGCTCAGCACCGTGCCGAGCCCCTCGAACTCCTCGCGCACCGCGGCCAGGAAGTCCATCGGGTCGACCTGCCAGTCCGGCTCGCTCAGCACCACACGGCCGCCCGTCGCCGGGCCGTCGAGCGCCGTGCGACCGCTGCGGGCCAGCTCGGCGACGGCCGGCGGCGGCAGCGGCACACCCACCGTGCCGTCCGGGTTCACGGCGATGCCGACCTGCGGCGGAAGCCCGCGCGCGAACTCCACGGCCGGGGCGATCGTGCAGTCCATCCGGCCACCGGTGACCGCCATGAACTGCTGCTCGGAGCTGAACACGGGGACGAAGGCCTGGCCCTCGATCTCCAGGCTCGGCAGGTCGAGGTCCCTGCTCGCGTTCGAACCGCCGCGGGGCAGCGGGATCCACACGTGGCTGCGGCCGAGCACCTCGACTATCCGGCCACCCGCCGAACTCCCCGCCTCCTGCCCGAGGGCCGCGGCGAGGACCTCCTCCAACTCGTTGGCGGGCCAGCCCTGCGCGGGATGGCCGAAGCCGCCCTCGTGCCCCTGCGCGTGACCGTGCCCCGGCTCCGGGGTGCCTGGGAACTCCATGACTGCCATCAACCTCTGCCGTTCTGCCCGCTGCTGTGCCCGCCGACCTTAACTCGTACACACAAGGGGACACGGTGCGGTTCCGTCCGCTTGCCCGGGGCCCCGGCGTCAGTCGCCGAACGTGATGCCTCCCAGCGCCTCCATCGCCGCCCGGTCGAGCAGCACCGCCGACTCCATCCCGGCCGGCGGCTTGCCCCGCTCCGTCGAGCTGACGAGCGCGCCCACCGCCCGGCGGTGCCGGGCGAAGGCGTACCGGGACACCCCGCGGCCGCGGTCCCGCTGGCCCTCGAGAGCCGTGTCCGGCGGTACGTCGAGCAGCATCAGGTGGACGGCGACCCCGCGCCGCCGCGCCGTGCGGATCACCCAGCGGCGCACCCACGCCTGCGTACCGCAGTCGTGCACGACGACGCTGGCGCCCGAGCGCATCGCCCGCCGCAGGCCCACGTAGTGCGCGATGCGGACCAGCGGGCGGTACAGCGCGTACGGCAGGTAGGCCGGCATGCGCGCGGCCCAGCGCTCGCGGGTGTCCTGCGAGTCGATCCGGATCTCCTTGACGGCCCGCCGCATCAGCGTCGACTTGCCGCTGCCGGGCAGGCCGGAGAGCACGACGAGGTCACCCGCCGCGAAAGCGAGCCGACGCGGCGTGTGGCCACGGCGGCCGCGCAGGTCCCGCACCGAGCGCTGGCCGGGGATCCGCACCCCTGCCACCACCGGCGCCGAAGCCGACACCGCATAAGCCCCCGCGACTGCCTTGCGCACCGTGATCGTCCTCCCCGTTCCGGTCACGTCACCCTTGCCCCTCAAGTGTAAAGAGAAGGTAATGCCCCTCAAGGGCTTTCCCTGTCGGACGGGCATGCAATGATGTGCCCGCAACTGCATACCGGCCGCTTGAATCCGCGCGGGAGAGTTCCGGGTACCCATCGGTCCCCGGACGCCGAAGGAGCAAGTTCCTCCCTTGAATCTCTCAGGCCCCGTACCGCGCGGGCGAGGCAGATCTGAAAAGTGGGGCGCCTTTGTGACACGGCGCCCCCACCCAAGGTGCAAGCCCCTCGGGGCGAACCTCTCAGGTTCCGATGACAGATGGGGAGGACACTTCGCCATCGCCGTCATGCCCGGGAGCACCACTGATGACCCGTACGACATCTCTCGACGCCCTGCACCGTTCGCTCGGCGCGACGATGACCGACTTCGCCGGCTGGGACATGCCGCTGCGCTACGGCAGCGAGCGTGACGAGCACAACGCCGTGCGCACGCGGGCAGGCCTCTTCGACCTCTCCCACATGGGCGAGATCACGGTGACCGGGCCCCAGGCCGTCGACCTCCTCAACCACGCCCTCGTCGGCAACATCGGCTCGGTGGGCCTCGGCCGCGCCCGCTACACGATGATCTGCGGCGCGGACGGCGGGATCCTCGACGACCTGATCGTGTACCGGCTCGAAGAGAGCACCTACATGGTGGTCGCGAACGCGGGCAACGCGCAGGTCGTCCTCGACGCCCTCACCGAGCGCGCCGCCGGCTTCGACGCCGAGGTCCGCGACGACCACGACGCGTACGCGCTGCTCGCCGTGCAGGGCCCGACCTCCGCGGCGATCGTGAAGTCCGTCACGGACGCCGACCTGGACGGCCTCAAGTACTACGCGGGGCTGCCCGGCACCGTCGCCGGCGTGCAGGCGCTCATCGCGCGCACCGGCTACACCGGCGAGGACGGCTTCGAGCTGTTCGTCTCCCCCGCCGACGCCGAGAAGCTGTGGCAGGCGCTGACCGAGGCGGGCGCCGAGTACGGCCTGATCCCCTGCGGCCTGTCCTGCCGGGACACGCTGCGCCTGGAGGCGGGCATGCCGCTGTACGGGCACGAGCTGTCGACGTCCCTCACGCCCTTCGACGCCGGTCTCGGCCGCGTCGTCAAGTTCGAGAAGACCTCGCACGGGGACGACTTCGTGGGCCACGACGCCCTGGTCGCCGCCGCCGAGCGCGCCGAGGCCAACCCGCCCCGCAAGCTCGTCGGCCTGATCGCCGAGGGCCGCCGCGTGCCGCGCGCCGGGATGTCCGTGGTCGTCGACGGCCAGGTGATCGGCGAGGTCACCTCCGGCGCCCCGTCCCCGACGCTCGGCAAGCCGATCGCGATGGCGTACGTGGACGCCGCGCACGCCGAGCCGGGCACGGCCGGTGTCGGTGTCGACATCCGCGGTACGCACGAGCCGTACGAGGTCGTGGCCCTGCCGTTCTACAAGCGCCAGAAGTAGCCCCCGCCCGCCCCGGGCTCCCCCTCCGTCACCAGCACCTTCCCGCGTACAGGAGAATTCGCATCATGAGCAACCCCCAGCAGCTGCGTTACAGCAAGGAGCACGAGTGGCTCTCCGCCGTCGAGGACGGCGTCGCCACGATCGGCATCACGGAGCACGCCGCCAACGCGCTCGGTGACATCGTGTTCGTCCAGCTCCCCGAGGTCGGTGACACCGTGACCGCGGGCGAGACCTGTGGCGAGCTCGAGTCGACCAAGTCGGTCTCCGACCTGTACTCCCCCGTCAACGGCGAGGTCACCGAGATCAACCAGGACGTCGTCGACGACCCGGCGCTCGTCAACTCGGCCCCGTTCGAGGGCGGCTGGCTGTTCAAGGTCCGGCTCAGCGACGAGCCCAAGGACCTGCTCTCCGCCGACGAGTACACCGAGTTCTCCGGGAGCTGACCCCACCGATGTCCGTACTGAACGAATCCCTGCACGAGCTCGACCCCGAGGTCGCCGTCGCGGTCGACGCCGAGCTGAAGCGCCAGCAGTCGACCCTCGAGATGATCGCGTCGGAGAACTTCGCTCCGGCCGCCGTCATGGAGGCCCAGGGCTCGGTCCTCACCAACAAGTACGCGGAGGGCTACCCCGGCCGCCGCTACTACGGTGGCTGCGAGCACGTCGACGTCACCGAGCAGATCGCCATCGACCGCGTGAAGGCGCTCTTCGGCGCCGAGTACGCGAACGTGCAGCCGCACTCCGGCGCCTCCGCGAACCAGGCCGCGCTCTTCGCCATCGCCAAGCCGGGCGACACCATCCTCGGCCTGGACCTGGCGCACGGCGGCCACCTCACGCACGGCATGCGCCTGAACTTCTCCGGCAAGCAGTTCAACGTGGTCCCGTACCACGTCGACGACGCCGGTCTGGTCGACATGGCCGAGGTCGAGCGCCTCGCCAAGGAGTACCGCCCGAAGGTGATCATCGCCGGCTGGTCGGCGTACCCGCGTCACCTGGACTTCGCCGAGTTCCGCCGCATCGCCGACGAGGTCGAGGCGCTGCTCTGGGTCGACATGGCGCACTTCGCGGGCCTCGTGGCCGCGGGCCTGCACCCGAACCCGGTCCCGCACGCCGACGTCGTCACGTCCACGACGCACAAGACGCTCGGCGGCCCGCGCGGCGGCATCATCCTGTCGCGCGACAAGACCTTCGCGAAGAAGCTGAACTCGGCGGTCTTCCCGGGCTTCCAGGGCGGCCCCCTGGAGCACGTGATCGCGGCCAAGGCCGTCTCCTTCAAGGTCGCCGCCTCCGAGGACTTCAAGGAGCGCCAGGCCCGCACGATCGAGGGCGCCCGGATCCTCGCCGAGCGTCTGACGACCCCGGAGTCCCGCGCGGCGGGCGTCAACGTCCTGTCCGGCGGCACCGACGTGCACCTGGTCCTCGTCGACCTGCGCGACTCGGAGCTCGACGGCCAGCAGGCCGAGGACCGCCTCCACGAGGTCGGCATCACGGTCAACCGCAACGCGGTCCCGAACGACCCGCGCCCGCCGATGGTCACGTCGGGGCTCCGGATCGGCACGCCCGCGCTGGCCACCCGCGGCTTCGACGCCGACGACTTCCGCGAGGTCGCCGACGTCATCGCGCTCGCGCTTCAGACGCCCAATCCCTTCGGGGAGGCCGACGCCGACGCGCTCAAGGCCCGGGTGACCGCTCTGGCCGACAAGCACCCGCTGTACCCCGGCCTGAAGTAATTCGGCCCGGATTACGTACCCTTTCGTAGGTACGTCCTACCGGGGCACCCGCACACTGGAACCAGCAGGCATCAGTGTGCGCGGTGCCCCGTTCCATGCACAGCCACCATGCACAGCCCGGCAGACAACGGCGTCTACCACCACCTTTGGAGTTCCACCGTGGCCATCTCGGTCTTCGACCTGTTCTCGATCGGCATCGGCCCGTCCAGCTCGCACACGGTCGGCCCGATGCGCGCGGCCCGCATGTTCGCGCGGCGCCTGAAGAATGAGGGCCTGCTGGCCCACACCTCCTCGGTCCACGCCGAGCTCTACGGCTCCCTGGGCGCGACCGGGCACGGACACGGCACGCCCAAGGCGGTGCTGCTCGGCCTGGAGGGCGACTCCCCGCGCACCGTCGACGTGGAGAAGGCCGACGAGCGCGTGGAGACGATCAAGGAGCAGGGCCGCCTGAACCTGCTCGGTGCCCACGAGATCGCCTTCTCGTTCGACGACGACCTGATCCTGCACCGCCGCAAGGCCCTGCCGTACCACGCGAACGGCATGACGCTGTGGGCGTACGACGCCGACGGCAAGGAGCTGCTCTCCAAGACGTACTACTCGGTGGGCGGCGGCTTCGTCGTCGACGAGGACGCCGTCGAGGGCGAGAACCCGATCGTCCCCGACGACACGTCCCTCAAGTACCCCTTCCGCACCGGCGACGAGCTGCTCCGCCTCGCGCAGGAGACCGGCCTGTCCATCCCGGCCCTGATGCTGGAGAACGAGAAGGCGTGGCGCACCGAGGACGAGATCCGCGAGGGCCTCCTCGACATCTGGCGCGTCATGCAGGCCTGCGTCTCGCGCGGCATGTCCCGCGAGGGCATCCTGCCCGGCGGCCTCAAGGTCCGCCGCCGCGCGGCGAGTTCGGCCCGCAAGCTGCGCGCCGAGGGCGACCCCGTGGCCCACGCCATGGAGTGGATCACCCTCTACGCGATGGCCGTGAACGAGGAGAACGCGGCGGGCGGCCGAGTGGTCACGGCCCCGACGAACGGCGCGGCAGGCATCATCCCGGCGGTCCTGCACTACTACGTGAACTTCGTGCCCGGCGCCGACGAGGACGGCGTGATCCGCCTCCTGCTCACCGCGGGCGCCATCGGCATGCTCTTCAAGGAGAACGCCTCGATCTCCGGCGCCGAGGTCGGCTGCCAGGGCGAGGTCGGCTCCGCCTGCTCGATGGCGGCCGGCGCGCTCGCCGAGGCGCTCGGCGGCTCCCCCGAGCAGGTGGAGAACGCCGCCGAGATCGGCATGGAGCACAACCTCGGCCTGACCTGCGACCCGGTCGGCGGCCTCGTCCAGATCCCGTGCATCGAGCGCAACGGCATGGCGGCGGTCAAGGCCGTCACCGCGGCGAAGATGGCGCTGCGCGGCGACGGCTCCCACAAGGTGTCCCTCGACAAGGTCATCAAGACGATGCGGGACACCGGCGCGGACATGTCGGTGAAGTACAAGGAGACGGCGCGGGGCGGCCTCGCCGTCAACATCATCGAGTGCTGAGGAATCGCTCGTAGACCCGAATGTAGTCATTCGGATCGACTCGCAGAGTTTCAGAACCCGAGCGCTCCACCATTTCCCCCTTGTAGAAATAGGGGCTGCGCCCGGCAGAAATCTTCAGGAGCGCCACTATCCGCCCCTGGTAATTGACCAGCTTAGACTCTGCTGTCACTCGGCGCGCCAAATCTGCATCCAGCCCCTTCGTGTGCAGTTTTTGACAGATCCACGACCAGTAGTCATTGAGACTCTTTCCCTGCAGGATGCTCTCACGCTCAATCCCGACCACGTGAAAATCGCGACACAGGACGGATCCGACAGAATCAAGAGCGTCTACCCTTTGCGCATCGCTGAAATTATCGGCAATACCAATTGCAACATACCCCGTAACACCCGTGCCCATATTTGCCATCGCCGTGATGGTCCGACAGATCTTACTGAAGGATTCCGAATCGAACTCTCGGACGGAACCCAACTTCAGAAAGCCTTGCTTACAGTCAAACGTCTGCTGCTCGACAAGTGCGTTACCGAGAAGCCTCTCCAGCTGACTCGCCCAGCCATAGCGCCCTAGGTCCTGGACTGAACTTCCACTTTCTTCGAAAGCATCACTCAGAACACCCTTAACGGCGTTGATCGTCTGCCTCTTGGAATCCCGGCGCCAGTCACCACCGCCACCGGGGACCGCCATGACACTGGATCCGACGCCGCGCAGCCGCTCGCCCGCAAGCCTGGGGTTATTGAGATAGGCACCCTCTTTGAACATCAGTTCATAGAAAGCCATGAAGACGCCATGGAAATAGCGGGGCGAGCGCCCTCCACTACTTGTATTGATGAGGCTGGAAAACTTCTTCTCCTGTTGTGCAAGTACAGAGCGCAGGGCGTCATACGCTTGCATGAAGTGATCTTTTATCTGGTCCGCCCCATAGGCCTCAATTGCAGAATTAACCTGCCTCGAGGCTTTTGTTTCCATATCATCCGGATCGATGTCCGTATAGTTGTAGTACTCATCCCTCAAGCGGGTACCGGAGTTCGGGATGGGATCGATGAAGCAGTCGATGAGAATGTCGAGAACGAGTTGTTCATCAGTGGATTCCCGAACATCTTCCCTCCGAAGCACCCCTTCACGGACCCAGAAGATCTCGTCAACCTGAACACCATAGTCGAGGTTCCTGTTCGTAATGCTTAGCTTAGGCATGGCGCGCAGCGCCACCACCTCGCTGGGCGACGTGTCGCCTCGAACCTCAGACGAGATCACCCGCACGAGGTCCGCCAGCGGCGACAGCGTTCCAGCTTGCCTGAGGCTCTGCCTCGAGAGCCTACGACCGCCCGAGTTGATGCGTCGGAAAACCTCGTCGACACTTGCAGAGTTTGCAGGCCGATAGACCGATAGGGCAACTGTGTAGTTAGCCAACTGTACAGAGAGCTCCCGCGGCATGACCGGGTAATTCTGCGAAATCTCCCCCTTATCCTTACGGAGCTTTGTGTCCGCCAAGGAATCCAGGTCGAAATACTCTCCCCCTATTGGATATTCGTTCTCCAGGAATGCGAAGATGGCATTAAGGCGCTGCATCCCATCGATAAGCTCGAAGGAGACATCACCCGGATTCCCTATTTCGGCCACGAGAAAGAGCGGGATCGGTAGATCCTTGAGGAGAGAGTCGATGAGGCGTTGCTTCTCTTCGACGCTCCAGACCAGCTTCCGCTGATATCGGCGATTAACCCGAAAACGGTCATTGATATAGAAAGCGTACAGCCGCTGCACGCTTTCCCCACGAACAGTCAGCTCTCCACCCTGGGCAGTCGTCATGGAAGGACATTAGCGGCAGTTACTCGTTTGGCCGAGAGGGTGCAACCAGAAGCACGCGGACTGTCGTGATCGGGATACTCAAGGCGTCGCGGCGGTGACCTCGCCCGACGCGCTGCCCGCGAGCCAGTCGCTCCAGCTCAGATTGAAGGCCGCGTAGCCGTTGTCGGGGGCGGCCTTGGCGCGCGGGGAGCCGGTGATGGTCACCGGGTCGCCCTGCTTGACCTGGTCGTAGAACCACTTGGCGTCGGACAGCGACAGGTGGACACAGCCGTGCGAGCCGCGGGCGCTGCCGCTGCCCGGGTTCGGGTCGCCGGTCGAGTAGTGGACGTAGGTGCCGGACTGGGTGAGGTGGACGTCCCAGGGCAGCGTCAGGTCGTAATAGTCGGGGTCGTTCTTGTCGCAGGTGATCCCGATGCTGCAGGAGGTCATGCGGACCTTCTCCTGCTTGTCGATGACGGCCATCGTGCCGTTCCACGTCGGGTACTCGGCGCTGCCCGCGTTGATCGCCAGGGTGCGGACGGGCCGGCCGTTCTTCGTGACCTTCAGGGTGTGACCGGGCACGGAGACGTCGGCGCGCACGTCGTCCCCGACCATGAAGGTGTGGGTGTAGCCGTGCGTGCCGTAGCGGCCGTTGCCGTTGCTGACGCCCTTCATGTCGGCGTCGATCCTCACCTTCGTACCGGCGGGCCAATACGTCTGGGGGCGCCAGTCGGCGCGCTTGTCGCCGAACCAGTGCCAGGCGCCCTTCACCGGCTGCGACGCGCTCACCTTCATGTGCTTCTCGACGTTCGCACGGGCCTTCGCCGCGACCGGGTTCGTGAAGACCACCGAGACCGGCATGGCGACGCCGACCGTCGCGCCCGTCTGCGGAGTGATGGTGTTCAGGAGCATCGGCGGCCCCTTGGGCTTCGTGGACGACGGCGAAGGCTTCGACGGAGACGGAGACGGAGACGACGACTTGGACGACGGCGACGGTGACGGCGAGGCGCTCGTGCTCGTCCGCCCCGAGGGGTCACCGTCCGCCTTCTGCGCACCGCCACCACCACCGCCGCCGCAGGCGCTCGTGCCCACCAGCACCGCGACCGCCACCAGCGCGACTCCGGTACCTCCGCCACTGTTCCGCCATCTCATGGCCCACGCGTTCCTGGCCCGAGATGCCTGAAACATCCTTTTCTAAACAGTGACCCTCAGGATCAGTGCCGCCACGGCGAGTGCGCAGCAGAACGACCACCCACCGTAGTCGCGGTCCCCGACCCGCAGATGCGCGCCGAGCGCCCCGGCGAAGTACAGGACCAGGCCCGAAGCGGCGGCGATCCCGAGCCCCGGCACCACGAACCCGGCGACGAGCCCCAGCGCACCCGCCCCGAGCGCCGTCCCGAGCCACGGGATCCACGCGTACGGCACCCCGAGCTTGTCGGCCTGCGCCTTCGGATACGAGTGACCGGCGAGGTTGGCGACGGCGGCCGATCCGTAGACGACGGCGGCGAGAACGGTCACGACGACATAGACGCTGAACATGCTGTGCTCCTCCGAAAGGGGTTCACCAGACCGACGGCCCGCCCCGCTCGGACGTGACATCGGCGCGGCCCCGACCCGCCTCCGTTTCGACCTCTCCTGGCAGGAGACACGGGAGAGGCAAGCGCATCCCCGGCCCAAGGAGGCGAGCACGGTGACCCGGCGCCCGACGAACGCCCCGGCTCCCCAGGAAGAGGACCAGCCGACGCCGCCGTACCCGTACGAACGGCAGGAGCGGCCCGGCCTGGAATCACGGATGAGCCTGCGCCCCAGGTACCTGGCCCCCCGCTACCGCGGCTCGGGCAAGCTCACCGACAAGGTGGCCCTGATCACCGGCGGCGACTCCGGGATCGGCCGGGCGGTCGCCGTCCTGTACGCCCGGGAGGGCGCGGACGTCGCCATCGCCTACCTCCCGGAGGAGCAGTCCGACGCCGAGGAGACCCGCAGGGCCGTCGAGGATGAGGGCCGCACCTGTCCGCTCCTGCCGGGGGACCTGTGCGAGGCGGACTTCTGCGAGGAGGCCGTCGACGCCACGGTGCGCGAGCTCGGCGGCCTCAACGTCCTGGTGAGCAACGCCGCGCGGCTCAACAGCCAGAACAGCCTCGATGACCTGAACTTCGAGGACTTCGACCTGGTCTTCAAGACCAACATGTACGCCTACTTCCACCTCCTGCGGGCCGCGCTCCCGCACCTCGGCCACGGGGACTCCGTGATCGCGACGGCCTCCGAGGAGGGGCTCAAGGGCAGCGACATGATGATGGACTACGCCGCGACGAAGGGCGCGCAGATCGCCTTCACCAAGTCCGTCGCCGGCCATCTCGCGAAGCGCGGCGTACGGGCCAACGTCGTCGCGCCGGGCCCGACCTGGACGGTGCTCAACCTCTCCGGGCAGCGCTTCCCCGACAGCTACCTGGAGGACCTGGGCTCCGCCTCCGACCCGATGGGGCGCGTCGCCCAGCCGGAGGAACTCGCCCCCGCTTACGTCCATTTGGCGTCGGACGCCGACTCCAGCTACACCGTCGGCGAGGTCATCGCGGTCACGGGAGGCATGACCGACAGCCGCTGATCCCCGCAAAGGGGGCCTCATTACCGGCCGGATCAGGGACGATGAAAGTTCGACCTCGTCGCCCCACCGACCTGGAGGCCCGCATGATCCGTGGCATCGACGTCAGTTCGCACCAGTCCACGTTCGACACGGACGGCCTGTCGTTCGTCTTCGTCAAGGCCACGGAGGGGCGTTCGTACGTCAACCCGCGCCTGGCCGCACAGACCAAGCGGGCCCGCGACGCGGGCTGCGTCGTCGGCTTCTACCACTTCCTGTGGCCGGGGAACATCACGGCGCAGGCCGAGTACTTCGTGAGCAAGGCCCCTGAAAAGGCGGGGGACTTGCTGGCCGCGGACTGGGAGACGACCGGCGAGGGCACGCACGCGAGCAACGCGGAGAAGGACAAGTTCATCCGCGAGGTGAAGCGACTGCGGCCCAACCACCGGGTCCTGCTCTATTGCAACAGGCACTACTGGCTTACACAGGACTCCACCTCGTACGCCGGCGACGGCCTCTGGATCGCCGACTACGTGTCCGCCGGCAAGCCCCGCATCCGGGCGGACTGGACCATCCACCAGTACACCGACAGCCCCCTCGACAAGAACGTCGCCGACTTCGGGAGCAAGGGCGCCATGAAGGAGTGGGCGGGCGGCGCCTGACGGGGGGCGGCGGCGGTCAGGCGCGCCACTCCGCCGTGCGCTGCGGGGACGCCGAGTCCAGCGCCTTGCGGACGGTGGCCGCGTCGGCGGCCATGCCGTAGACGGGGGTGCCGGGCTGCTGGCGCCACGAGTCGTCCTGGCCGCCGGTGTCCACGGTGTCGAAGCCGATCTCGTCGAGCAGCGCCGTGACGACCCGCTTGGCCGCCGCGTCGTCGCCCGCGACCGGGAGGGCGACGCGGGCCGGGTCGCCGGCCGGGCGGGGCTTGTCGAGGATGTCGTGGGCGTAGGTGCCGTTGAAGGCCTTGATCACCTGGTGGCCGATCCGGCGTTCCGTCCAGCGGCTCTCGGTCAGGCCCTCGTCCTCGATCCCGGCGATCTTCCCGTCGCGCTGCTGCGGGTAGTAGTTGCCGGTGTCGATGACCGCCACGTCGGGGGCCGCCGCGTCGAGGAAGCCCTTCGGCAGGTCCGGGACCGCCTTGAGCGGGATCGTGACGACGACGACCTTCGCGTCCCGGACCGCGTCCTCGATGGTCGCGGGGGTGGCCCCGGTCTCGTCCGCGAGGGCGGTGAGGGTGTGCGGTCCGCGCGAGTTCGCGACGTGGACGTCGTGGCCGACGGCGGTGAGGCGGCGGGTGAGGTTGCCGCCGATGTTGCCCGCGCCGATGATGCCGATCTTCATGTCGTGCCCTTGCCCTTCGGGGTCAGCGGATTCACGCACGTACGTACGTGGAGTTCGAACCGGGCGGCTTCACGGGCTATTCCCGCGGCCCCAACTTCCCCTGGAACCAAACGAGTTCGTCCCGCGCCGCCCGCCCCGCCGCCTCCGCGTCCGCCGCCGCGACCGCCTCCACCAGCTCCGCGTGCGCCGCGTCCCCGTGGTCCTCTTTCGCACCCCGCGCATCCACCAGCGCGAGCAGATCGATCAGCGCCTCCCGCAGAGCCGGGGCGAACTCGGCGAAGAGGTCGGTGAGGACGGGGTTGTGGGCGGCCGCGACGACGGTGGCGTGGAGGGCGATGTCGGCGTCGACGAACGCGTCGCCGGGGCCGCCCGCCGCCGCCGCCCTGCGCGCCGCGAGCGCCGAGCGCATCGCCGCGACGTCCTCGTCCGTGCGGCGCTCGGCGGCGAGGCGCGCGGCCTGGATCTCCAGGAGCGTGCGGACCTCGTAGACATCGGCGATGGCCGCGCGGCGCAGGCGGGTCGGCCAGTCCTCGACCGGGCGCAGCGCGGTCACGAACACGCCCGCGCCCTGCTTCGGCCGCAGCATGCCCTGGCCCGTGAGCGCGCGCAGGGCCTCGCGGACCGTGGAGCGGCCGACGCCGAGTTCCTTGGCGAGGGTGGTCTCGCCGGGGAGGCGGGTGCCGACCGGCCACACGCCGTCCGCGATCTGGGTGCGCAGGCGCTCGGCGGCCTGTTCGACGAGGGGGCTGGGGCGGAGGGGGCCGGTCGACACGGGGACTTTCCAATCGAACTCGGGGCGAAGCGGAACTTGTCTGAGGGGTACTTGTCTGAGGACCTGAGGTGTGGCTAGTCTACCGGGCATGTTCCGCGGACTCCTTCTTCTCGGCTGCCGCGGCGGGGCCTGACGCGACCGGCACCCCGCCGCGGGGTGCCGTGCTGCCGGTCGGTCACCGTCACGACCGCACCGAGGAAGGCCCGAGCCACCATGTACCGCTGGAATCCGCAGACCCCGGGACCGATGCCGTACCGCCGTTACCGGCCGCATCACGAGCGGGTCGCCACCGTCCCTCTCGCCGACCGGAGCTGGCCGTCGAAGGAGATCACCGAGGCGCCGCTGTGGGTGCCCGTCGACCTGCGCGACGGGAATCAGGCGCTCGCCGAGCCGATGGACACCGCCCGTAAGCACCGCTTCTTCGATCTGCTGGTGGGGATGGGCTTCAAGGAGATCGAGGTCGGCTATCCGTCGGCCAGCCGGACGGACTTCGAGTTCGTGCGGCATCTGGCGGGGCAGGTCGCGGCGGGCGCCGTGCCCGACGATGTCACCCCCGTCGTCTTCACCCCGGCCAAGCCGGATCTGATCGAGCGGACCTTCGAGTCCATCGAGGGGCTGCCGCGCGCCGTCGTGCATCTGTACATCCCGACCTCCCCCACCTGGCGCGACGTCGTCCTCGGCATGACGCGGACCGAGATCCAGCAGACCGTCCGTGAGGCCGCCGCGCACATGGCCCGCCTCGCCGACGCCCGCCCCGACGCGCACATCCGCTTCCAGTTCGCCCCGGAGACCTTCAACCTCACCGAGCCGGACTTCGTGCTGGAGGTCTGCAACGGACTGACCGAGCTGTGGGACGCGAGCCCCGACCGCCCGGTCACCCACAATCTGCCGACGACCGTCGAGATCGCGACGCCGAACGTGTACGCCGACCAGATCGAGTACATGCACCGCCACCTGTCCCGCCGCGAGTCCGTCGTCCTCTCCGTGCACCCGCACAACGACCGGGGCACCGGCGTCGCCTCCGCCGAACTCGCCGTCCTGGCGGGCGCGCAGCGCGTGGAGGGCTGCCTGTTCGGCAACGGCGAGCGGACGGGGAACGTCGATCTCGTCACCCTCGCCATGAACCTGTACGCGCAGGGCGTCGACCCGATGATCGACTTCTCGGACATCGACGCGGTCCGCGAGACCGTCGAGTTCTGCAACCGGCTGCCGGTGCACCCACGGCATCCGTACGGCGGCGAGCTCGTCTACACGGCCTTCTCCGGCACCCACCAGGACGCCATCTCCAAGGGCTTCGCGCACCGTGCCGCGCACCCGGACGAGCCGTGGGACGTGCCGTACCTGCCGATCGATCCGGCCGACGTGGGGCGCACCTACGAGGCCGTGATCCGCGTCAACTCGCAGTCCGGGAAGGGCGGGATGGCGTATCTGCTGAAGGAGCACCACGGCGTCGACCTGCCGCGGGAGCTGCGACCCGAGTACGCGCGGTGCGTGCAGGAGGCGACCGACGACAGCGGCCGGGAGGCGACGCCGGACGAGCTGTACGAGCTGTTCCGGGCGGCGTATCTGGACGTCACCGGCCCCGTGGCGCTCGCCGACGGCTGGTCGGCGCGGCAGGACGGCGCCGTGCACCACTTCACGTGCACCCTCGAAGTGCACGGTGCGGTACGGGAGTTGGAGGGCAAGGGCAACGGTCCGCTGGCGGCCTTCACGGACGCGCTGGCGGCGGCAGGCCGGGACGTGGATGTCCTGGACTTCGGCCAGCACGCGCTGGCGGCGGGGCGGGAGGCCGAGACCGTCGCGTTCACGCGGTGCCGGGTCGACGGGGTGCCGGTGTGGGGCGCGGGCCGGGACACGTCCGTGCTGGCCGCTTCCGTACGGGCGGTCCTGTCAGCCGTGAACAGGGCGGCCGCCGGGGCGTGAGACATCGGTGGGGCGTGCGCACGATGCGCACGCCCCACCGGGCCACTGGCTCACTGGCTCACTTGTTCAGGTTCGCCCAGAACTCGTCGAACGACAGCCGCTTGTCCCCGTTGGCGTCCTGCCCGGAGATGAGCACGTCGGCCACGGAGTCCGTGACGTTGAAGTCGCCCATCTGCGCCATGGCGCTCTTGTACTCGGCCGCCGTGATGAAGCCGTCGCCGTCCGCGTCGAACCGCTCGAACGCCTTGCGTGCTTCTTCGATGTCCGCCACCGGGCCACCCCTCGATTTTCGTACTGTCGTGTTGACGGGGCTCAGATTACTTGGCGGTCCGTGCGCGCAGTGCGGCGAGTACCCAGGCGAACTCCTCGCGGTGCGGGTGCTCGGGGGCGCCGCCCTTGAGGACGCCGAGCAGTTCCCGGTAGCGGGCCACCTTGTCGTTCATGGTGGCGAGCAGCCGGTCGAGGACGGCCGCGCGGTCGGCGTCGCCGAGCAGTTCGCGGAGGACGGGCTCCGCTTCGGGCCCGGCCGGGTCGGCCCCGTCCCGCACCGCGTCGCCCGCGAGCGCGACCAGCTTGCGCAGGAACAGCATGGACGAGCCGGCCGCGTCCTCGGGGGTGCGGTCCGCCGCGTTGTACTCGGTGGCCTGCCGCATGCGGGCCTTGAACGCCGGGTCCTGGAGCAGTTCGGCCAGTTCCACCCAGGCGTCCACCTGCTCGGGCGTCGGCTCGTCCGGCAGTCCCGCGCTCATGCCCCGCATCCGCTCCTGGACCGCCGGGTCGACGGTGTCCAGGCCGTGCAGCATCTCCTCGGCGAACTCGTCCATGATCCGCTTGCGCTCGGCGGTGGACTGCCGTGCCATCTTGTTCATCAGGGCCATCTCCTCGGCGCTCGAATTCCGTTTCGCGACGGTCGACAGCACGGCCCGGTTGAGCCGCAGCACCTGGATCTGCGCGTCGAGCGCCGCCACGTGCGCGGCGGCGACGGACGCGATGTCCCGCTCCCCGGAGAGGATCTTCCGTACGTCGTCCAGGCCGAGGCCCAGCTCGCGCAGGGTGCGGATCAGCTCCAGGCGGGCGACGGACTCGGCGTCGTAGAGCCGGTAGCCGCCCTCGCTGCGGGTCAGGGGGTGCAGGACGCCCTCGTCGGACCAGAACCGGATGGTGCGCACCGTGAGGCCGGTGCGACGCGCCAGTTGTCCGATCGTGAGCAGCCTCGGGCCGTCGTCGATCATGTCGAGGAGTCTGGGCCTTCCAGTGGGTGGAGACTCAAGCCCAGCGTACGAGGGCCCTGCGTACGGGGCCCTGCGAAAGGGGACCGGTCAGCGGTCCGCGACGCGCATCTCGAACCAGGTCGTCTTGCCGCGCGGCAGCAGGTCGACGCCCCAGCGGTCGGAGAGCTTGTCGACGAGGAAGAGGCCGCGCCCGGAGATGTCCATCTCGTGCACGGGCATCAGGCAGGGCAGTCCGCGGGACGGGTCGCGCACCTCGATGCGGATCCAGCCGCGGCGGCGCAGCATGCGCAGGCCGAAGTGGCGGGCGCCGGTGTGCCGCACCGCGTTGCCGACGAGTTCGGAGACGAGCAGGACGCCGTCCTCGGTCATCTTCGGGGAGAGGCCCCAGTGGCGCAGGACGACGACCTGCGCGAGCCGCCGCGCGGTCGCGGCCGATTCGGGGCGCGACGGCAGCGACACCTCCGCCTCGGCCGGGTTTCCGAACAACTCCAGTGCCCGCAGGGCGTGTTCGTCCTCGACCGCGGGAGACCAGCGCGCCGCGGTCGCACTCGCGTGCCGCCGCGGTTGTTCCACACCCTCAAGCCCCGCCATGCCTCCATGATGGGGCCACGAAGCCCCTCGTGGGGCCGTTCCGACGGAATAAGCCCCCCGGAACGCCTCGTTCCGGAGGGCTGTTTGGGCATATGCCTTTGGCAGTACAGGGGCATCGACACCCGGGTTGAGCTGCGAAAACGCGCCGGACGCGGATCGCGGCTGATCGTTTACGGCCGAACTTGCTTAAGGTTCACTTAAGGTCCGGATAATGCTCCCCGAACGAGCGAACTGATCAACTCGGCTTGCCCGCACGGCATTTGACGGGCCGTTCGGGACCGCCGGAACGACCGTCAGGCGAACTTCGCCTTCCCCGGGCCGTCTTCCACGAAGCTGCGCATACCGGTCTCGCGGTCCTCGGTGGCGAACAGGCCTGCGAACCAGTTGCGTTCGATGGCCAGGCCGGTGTCGAGGTCCGACTCCAGGCCCATGTCGATCGACTCCTTCGCCGCCCGCAGCGCGATGGCCGGCCCCTTGGCGAGCTGCCCGGCCCAGGCGTTCGCGGCGTCGAAGACCTCGGCGGCCGGGACCACCCGGTCGACGAGCCCGAGCGTCAGCGCCTCCTCGGCCCGCACCTGGCGGCCCGTGAAGATCAGGTCCTTGGCCTTGGACGGGCCGACGAGCCGGGACAGGCGCTGGGTGCCGCCCGCGCCGGGGATCAGGCCGAGCAGGATCTCGGGCTGCCCGAGCTTGGCGTTGTCGGCGGCGATCCGGAAGTCGGCGCAGAGCGCCAGTTCGCAGCCGCCGCCGAGCGCGTAGCCGGTGACGGCGGCGACGACCGGCTTCGGGATGCGGGCGACCGCGGTGAACGAGTCCTGCAGCCCGCGGGAGCGCGCGACCATCGCCGCGTGGTCCATCTCCCGCATCTCCTTGATGTCCGCGCCGGCCGCGAACACCTTCTCGCTGCCGCGGATCACCACGGCCCGGATGTCGTCCCGGGCCGTGGCCTCCTCTGCGAGTTCCTTGATGCGGTCCTGGACGGCGATGTCCAGGGCGTTCATCGGGGGGCGGTCCAGACGGATGGTCCCGACGCCGTCGGCTACTTCAAGGTGAACGGTCATGCCCAGAGGTTTACCGGAAGGAGCGCGGCGTTCACCGAACCGGACGCGGTGCGCTTCGTCACTTCTTCCAGTCCGCCCACGACATGTTCCAGCCGTTCAGGCCGTTGCCGCCGTCGACCGTCTTGTCGCGGGAGTTCTTGACCACCACCACGTCGCCCGTCATCGAGTGGTCGAAGAACCAGGCCGCCGGGACCTTCTTGTCGTAGCCGCCGCGGACGTCGCGCAGGCCGATGCAGCCGTGGCTGGAGTTGACGTTGCCGAAGGTGCCGCCGCCCCAGTAGTTGCCGTGGATGAACGTGCCGGAGTCGGTCAGGCGCTGGGCGTGCGGGACGTCCTTGATGTCGTACTCGCCGCCGTAGCCGACCGTCTCGCCGTTCATACGGGTCACGCGCAGCCGCTCGCTGATCACCATCTTGCCGTTCCACGTCTCGTAGCCCGGCTTGCCCGTGGTGATCGGGATCTTCTTGACGGTCTTGCCGTCGCGCTCGACCGTCATCATCTTCGTCTTGGCGTCGACGGTGGAGATCTGGCTGCGGCCGATGGTGAACTTCACCGTCCTGACCTGCTTGCCGTAGACGCCGGGGCGGCCCTCGACGCCGTCGAGGTTCATCTTGACGGTGACCTTGGTGCCCGTCGCCCAGTACTTCTCCGGGCGGAAGTCGATGCGGTCGTTGCCGAACCAGTGGCCCTCGACCGGGACGGACGGTTCGGTCTTGACCGAGATCGCCTTCTCGACGTCCTCGGGGTGCGTGATGCCGCGCGAGAAGCGGACCGAGAACGGCATGCCGACGCCGACCTTCGTGCCGTCCTCCGGGGTGAACGTGCCGATGAAGGTGTTCTTCGGGGTGAGCGTGGTGAACGTGGAGTCCTTGGCCGACTCGCGGCCTTCCTTGTCCTTGGCCACCGCGTGCACCTTGTACTCGGTCGACGCGGCGAGATGACGCGCCGGGGCCCAGCTCCTGCCGCCGTCGGTGATCGCGCCCTCGACCTCGTTGCCCTTGGTGTCGGCGACCTTCACCTCGGTCAGCTTCCCCTTGGCCGCGGTGACCTCCAGGGACCCGCTGGTCGCGACGTCGTCGGCGCCGTTCTTGGGGGCCACCTTCACCACGGCCTGCGACTCCTTGTTCGCCTCGGCCGCCTTGCCGGCCTTCCCCTTGTCGTCGCCGGAGCCACCGCCGCCCCCGCACGCGGTGACAAGGAAGAATGCCGCCCCCAGCAGAGCCGCGGATATCGGTCGTCGCCCGTTCAAGATCTTTCTCCCCTCGCACGGCCTTGCCCCAAGGCCCGCACTACCGCGCCTGCAGGCGCGCACTGCGAAAGATAACCACACGACCTGGGGAAACGGATCCCCAGGGATGTCACCGTTTCGTCCCAACAGCGGGGAGGATGCCCGACTTTCGGCGGCGGCGTAACCGGACTTTCGGCTGCGCTGCACCCGGGCTTTCCGCTAGGACGTCACCGCTCCCCCGGCCTTCCAGCGCGTCCAGTCCATGTTCCAGCCGCCCATCCCGTTGTCCGGGGCCACCTTCTTGTCCGCGCTGTTCCTGACCTCCACCACGTCGCCGATCAGGCTGCGGTCGAAGAACCGGCCCGCGGGGGTGTCCGAGCCGCCGCCCTTCACGTCGCGCAGTCCTACGCAGCCGTGGCTGACGTTGTCGCGGCCGAAGACGCCGCCCGACCAGTAGTTGCCGTGCAGGAACGTGCCGGAGTCGGTGAGCCGGATGGCGTGCGGCACGTCCGGGATGTCGTACTCGCCGCCGAAGCCGACGGTGCGGCTGTCCATGCGGGTGACGTCGAGCTTCTCGCTGACGACCATCTTCCCGTTGTACGTGGTCGAGCCCGGCGCGCCCGCCGTGATCGGCACGGTGTCCACCACCTTGCCGCCCCTGCGCACCTTCATGGTGTGCGCCGCCGCGTCCACCACGCTGACCTGGCCGCGGCCGACCGTGAACGTGAACGCCTTGTCCTGGAGGCCGTAGACGCCGGGCGCCGCCTGTACGTCGCGCAGGCCCAGGTCGACCGTGACCTTCGTGCCCGGCCTCCAGTAACGCTCCGGCCGGAAGTCGAGGCGGTTCCTGCCGAACCAGTGCGGGGCGATCTCCACGCCGGGCCGCGCGGTCACCCTGATGGCCCGCTGCACGGCGGCCCGGTTCTCGATCTCCCGGTTGAACGCGACCTTCACGATCATGCCGGTGCCGACCCGGGCCCGGTGCTCCGGCGTGACGTAGCCGATGAAGCGCTTGTCGGGGACGTAGGTCCTGAACGTGGTGTGCCGGGCCATCCGGCGGCCGTGGCCGTCGACCGCGACCGCGTCGACCTTGTACTGCGCGGCGAGCGCGAGCCGGTCCGCGTCGGAGCCCGTGGGGCGCCAGCGCATCGCGTCCCGCTCCAGGCGGCCGGGCACGGGCCGCTCCTCGGCGTCCTGGACCCTGACGACGTCGACCGACTCCAACCGGCCCTCGGATACCGCGACTTGGAGTCGCCCCCGCACGCCCTTCGCCCCGTCGTCGGGCGTGACCCGGATCAGCTCCTTCGCGGACCGCGGCTTGCCGGACAGCGTGTCGCCGCCCCCGCATCCGGCGACCGCGCCCATCAGTCCCGCCCAGGTCAGTACGGCGCCCAATGTCGCCCCTGCGTGCCGCGCACGCCTCACAGCTCTGCTCACGCCAAGGGCAACGACGTGCCCCCCGCTGGGGAAACGTGAGTGCGAGCGAAGCTCTGGGCAGAACAGATGGGAGGAAGCAGGGCGAGCGCGGCCGGGACGCCGCACGCCCCGCCGCCCAGGATCCGTGGAGCCGCGGGAGGCCGTCAGGTGTCGAGCGCACCCGAGCAGGAGGCAGTTCAGAGCGCGCCGCGCGCGGGCAACGGCAGAGCGCTGCCCGCCCCGTTCACCGGTCGCGGGCGTGAGCGGGAGCGCGTGCCCCCTCTGGAGCCGGTGTGGCCGGGCACGCCCGTGCCGCTCGGCGCCCGCTTCCGGGTCGGTCCGGACGGCGTCGCGGGCACCAACTTCGCGCTGTGGGCGGGCGGCGCCGAATCCGTCGAGCTGTGCCTCTTCGACGAGGAGGGCCGCGAACGCCGCGCCCCGCTCACCGAGTTGACGCACGAGATCTGGCACGGCTTCGTACCGGGAGTGCTGCCGGGACAGCGCTACGGGTTCCGGGTGCACGGCCGCTGGGACCCGTGGACCGGCGCCCGCTGGAACCCGGCGAAGCTGCTGCTCGACCCGTACGCGCGGGCGGTGGACGGCGAGTTCGGACTGCCGCCCGAGGTGTACGGGCACGTCCGGGACTGGCCCCAGCAGCATGTCGCCGACACGGTGCGCGACGACCGGGACTCGGCGCTGTACGTCCCCAAGGGCGTGGTCGTGCACGACGACGCGTCGGGCGACGAGTGGGTGGACGACCGGCGGCCGAAGACACCGTGGGCGGACTCGGTGATCTACGAGCTGCACGTGCGCGGCTTCACCCGCCAACACCCGGACATACCCGCGGAGTTGAGAGGTACGTACGCGGGGCTCGCGCACCCCGCCGCGATCGAGCACCTGGTGAAGCTGGGCGTGACGGCGGTGGAGCTGCTGCCCGTGCACCAGTTCGCGCACGAGGACCATCTGCTGCGCCGGGGCCTGCGCAACTACTGGGGCTACAACTCCATCGGCTACTTCGCCCCGCACGCGGGCTACGCGGCGTCCGGGACGGCCGGGCAGCAGGTCGGCGAGTTCAAGCGGATGGTGCGGGCGCTGCACGACGCGGGCATCGAGGTCATCCTCGACGTCGTCTACAACCACACGGCAGAGGCCGGCGAGCTGGGCCCGATGCTGTCCCTGAAGGGCATCGACAACCGCGGCTACTACCGCCTCCAGGACGACGCACGCCGCTACGCCGACTACACGGGCTGCGGCAACACCCTGCACGTGGTGCAGCCACAGGTGCTCAGGCTGATCACGGACTCGCTGCGGTACTGGGTGACGGAGATGGGCGTCGACGGGTTCCGCTTCGATCTCGCGGCGGCGCTCGCCCGCTCCATGCACGACGTCGACATGCTCTCGCCCTTCCTCGCGGTCATCGCGCAGGACCCGGTGCTGCGCCGCGTGAAGCTGATCGCCGAGCCGTGGGACGTGGGCTCCGGCGGCTACCAGGTCGGCTCCTTCCCGCCCCTGTGGACCGAGTGGAACGACCGCTACCGCGACGCCGTGCGCGACTTCTGGCGCGGCGCGCTGCCCGACGTCCGGGACCTCGGGTACCGCCTGTCCGGTTCGAGCGACCTGTACGCGTGGGGCGGTCGCCGCCCGTACGCCTCGGTCAACTTCATCACCGCGCACGACGGGTTCACGCTGCGCGACCTCGTCTCGTACGAGAGGAAGCACAACGAGGCCAACGGCGAGGGCAACCGGGACGGCACGCACGACAACCGGGCCTGGAACTGCGGCGTCGAGGGCGAGACCGACGACGAGGGCGTACGGGCCCTGCGCAGGCGGCAGTTGCGGAACCTGCTGACGACGCTGCTGCTGTCGACCGGGGTGCCGATGCTGGTCGCGGGCGACGAGTTCGGGCGCACGCAGCGCGGCAACAACAACGCGTACTGCCAGGACAACGAGATCAGCTGGGTCGACTGGGGGCTGCTCGACGACCCGGGCTGCCGGGAGCTGTTCGCCCTCGCCGCACGGCTCGTCGCGCTGCGGCACACGCACCCCGTGCTGCGGCGCCGCGCGTTCTTCTCCGGGCGCGCGCACTCGGCGGACGGGCTGCGGGACCTCGCGTGGTTCACCTCGCGGGGCACCGAGATGACGGAGGGCGACTGGTACGCGCCCGCCGCCACGGTCGGCATGTATCTGTCGGGGCGCGACATCCCCGGCCGGGACGCGCGCGGCGAACCGGTGCGCGACGACAGCTTCCTCGCGGTGCTGCACGCGGGCGACCGGGCCGAGAGCTTCGTACTGCCGGGCGAGCCCTGGGCCCGCTCGTACGAGGTGGTGGTGGACACCGGCGAGGAGGAGCAGGGCGCGGCGCCGGCCGTGCTGCACGAGGCCGGCACCACGGTCACCGTCGCCGCGCGGACGGTGCTGCTGCTGAAGGTCAGGACGTAGGCCGCGGCTCGCCCGCATAGGTGCCGAAGGACCAGAGGTTGCCCTCCGGGTCGGCGATCGCGAACTCGCGGCTGCCGTACGGCTGGTCCGCGATCTCGCGGAAGATCTTGACGCCCGCGTCGACGAGGCGGGCGTACAGCTCGTCGACATGGGCCGTCACGACGTAGCAGCCGAAGGTGCCCGGTTTCAGGGACCAGTCGCCCTCCGCGGCGTCCGGCTTCTCCGAGCCGAGCATGATCGCGCCGCCCTCGGGCCAGTCGAGCTGGGCGTGGGCGACGCGGTCGCCGTCCTCGTAGACGGCCGTGCGCAGGAAACCGACGGTGTTCACGAGGAAGTCGATGAGCGCGGGCGCGTCGTGCGCCGAGAGAGTGGGCCAGACGGCGGGCGCGCGCGGGGTCTGCGGGGTGCTCTGCTGAGTGCTCTGTGTGGTGTTCATGGCTCCGAGTCTTCGCCGTTGTGGTGTCCCCCGGCTTGGATGTTTCGGCACTCCTCGGCGATCCACCCGGTCGGGCTCAGGCCCGTGTACTGGCGGAAGTCGCGGACCAGGTGGGAGTGGTCGCAGTAGCCGTGCTCGGCGGCGACGCGGGACAGGTCCGGCGGGGCGCCCGCCGCCACGGCGCGGACGACGGCGGCCTTCGCGTGCTGGAAGCGCATCAGGCGGGCGGCCTGTTTCGGGGCGAGGCCCGTCTCGGCGCGGAACAGCGTGGTGAGGCGGCGCTCGCTGAGGGCGACGTGCGCGGCGAGTCCCTTCAGGGTGCCCGCGCCGCGGTGCCGGGCGAGCCAGGTCCACGCCTCGGCGACCTCGGGGCGCACCCCGGCCAGCGGATCGTCCGCCGTGCGCCGCGCCAGATAGCCGGAGACGAGGTCGAACCGGGCCCGCCAGTCGTCGAGTTCGGCCAGCTCCTCGCGCACGTGGGCCGCCGTCCGGCCGAGCACGTCCGTGCCCTCGACGGCGACGGGCCCCGCGAGCTCGGCCGCGGGGACGCCGAGCAGCGCGCGGGCGGCCAGGGGGTGCACGGCGAGCTGGATGCCGGCCTCGGAGCCGGACTGGGCGATGTACTCGGGGCGCTGGTGCAGGCCGCCCACGACGATGTCCGTGCGGACGGCGTCCGGGCCCAGGGCCTCCTCGGGGGTGTGGCCGCCGACGACCGGTTCGTCGAGGGTGAAGATCACGGTGAGGTACGGGGACGGCAGGCCGCGGTGGAGCGCGGGAGGCAGGCCCCGGGTGCGGTAGCCGACCGCCGAGACGATCGGGCCGCCGGGCCGTGGCGTCGCGCGCACGAACTCCTGGGAGCCGTTGCTCATGACTCCAGTATGCGAGCCGGAGACCTACCCGCGCCCGGCGGTCGCATGCCGGTCACGGACGGTGATCCCGATCATGGGAATCGCGGCGCTGTGGCTCTAAGGTGGCGCGCCGTGACCGAAGCCAGAAAGAACTCCCTGCGCAAGAAGCCCCTCGTCGCCGGTGTCGTGGGCGCCGCCCTCGCCGCGACGCTCGCCACCACCGTGCTGTGGCCCGACACCGAGGCGAAGGCCGCCACAGGACGGGACGCGACGGCGCGGGCCGTCGCCGCCCAGCTGAAGCACTGGCCGCGGGCGCAGGCGAAGCGGCTCGCCCGGGTCGTGGCGGCGCACGAGGGCGAGAAGGGCGCGTACGCGACGTTCGACGCGGACAACACGACGTACCGCAACGACCTGGAGGAGTCGCTGCTGCCGTTCCTGGAGCAGAAGGGCGTCCTGACGCGGGACACGATGGACCCGTCGCTGGAGGTGGTCCCCTTCAAGGACACGGCGGACCACAAGGAGACGCTGACCGAGTACTACAACCGGCTGTGCGAGATCGACGACCAGGTCTGCTACCCGTGGGCCGCGCAGATCTACGCCGGGTTCACGCTGAAGCAGCTCAAGGGCTGGGTCGACGAACTGCTCGCGTACGACGGGCCGCTGCCGGGCGGCGCGAAGCCGCCGGAGTTCTCGGAGGGGATGCGCGAGCTGTACCGCGCGCTGCGCTCGCACGGCATCGAGGTGTACGTGGTGAGCGCCGCGAGCGAGGACCTCGTCCGGATGGTGCTGGCCGACCCGAAGTACGGCTACGACGTGAAGCCGGAGAACGTCATCGGCGTCGCCGCGCTCCTGAAGGACCGCGAGACGGGTGACGTGACGAGCTCGCGCAAGGAGATCGCCGCCGGGACGTTCGACCAGAAGGCGCTTCAGGACCGGGAGCTGACGCCGAAGCTGTGGGCGCCCGCGACCTGGTACGAGGGCAAGCCCGCCGCCATCAGCACGTACATCGACGCCTGGAAGAAGCCGATCCTGGCCGCCGGGGACACGCCGAAGAGCGACGGCCCGATGCTGTTCCGGTCGGTGGACGTGGCGCACGGTGGGGTGCGGGTGTGGGTCAACCGCAAGGACAGCTACATGAAGGAGCTGGACGCCATGAAGGCGGACGGGGCGAAGCGGCAGAAGGAGCTGGGCCAGAAGGTGACCGCCGACAAGCGGTGGGTGACGGTCACCCCGGACGAGATCCGCTGAGCCGTCGCGTATCCGGGCCTCAGCCGAGGATCTTCCGGTCGTACGCCACCGCGACCGCCGCCGCGCGGTCCTTCACGCCCAACTTGCCGTAGATGTGGGTGAGATGGGTCTTGACCGTGGCCTCGCTGATGAACAGCTCGCGGGCGATCTCCTTGTTCGAGGTGCCCTTCGCGACCAGGACGAGGACCTCGCGCTCGTGGGCC
This sequence comes from Streptomyces sp. NPDC059897, assembly GCF_042730865.1. Classification (NCBI taxonomy): domain Bacteria; kingdom Bacillati; phylum Actinomycetota; class Actinomycetes; order Kitasatosporales; family Streptomycetaceae; genus Streptomyces; species Streptomyces sp. NPDC059897. The sequence goes on from NZ_JBHWKQ010000055.1 coordinate 26,407, forward strand.
GAGAGCGTCTCGTCGACGGCGGGCGCGGGCGTGCGCACGGCCGTGACCAGGCGGGACGCCACCGCCGGTGAGAGGACGGTGCGGCCCTCGGCCGCGGCACGTACCGCCGTGAAGAGTTCCTCGCGCGGGGCGTCCTTGAGCAGGTAGCCGGTGGCGCCCGCCTCGATCGCGGGCAGCGTGTCGGAGTCCGTGTCGTACGTGGTGAGGACCAGGACGCGGGCCCGCACGCCCTGCCCGGCCAGCTCGCGGATCGCGTCGACGCCGCCTCCGCCCGGCATCCGCAGGTCCATGAGGACGACGTCCGGGTCGAGGGCGGCGGCGCGGGCGACGGCCTCCACCCCGTTGGCCGCCTCGCCGACGACCGTGAAGCCGGTGGTCGACTCGAACATGCCGCGCAGACCGTCCCGTACGACGGGGTGGTCGTCGACGATCAGCAGGCTGATGGCGGGAGGCGCGGAGTCACTGGTCATGGCGCACCAAAGGTACGTGAGCGGAGATCGCGGTGCCGCCGCCTTCCTCGGACTCGACGGTGACGCCGCCCGCGAGCCGTTCGGCGCGGGCCCGCATCCCGTCGAGGCCGAAGCCGCCGCTGCCGGAGCGGGCGGGCAGGGCGAGGGGGTCGAAGCCGCGGCCGTCGTCGCGCACGTCGAGGGTGACCTGGCCCGCCATGAAGGACAGGGTGACGCCGACGCGGGTTGCGGCCGCGTGCCGGGCGGCGTTCGACAGCGCCTCCTCGGCGATCCGCAGCAGGCTCGCCTCGATCTCCTCGTGCAGCGGTTCGGCGGTGCCGGTGAGGGTGAAGTCGGCGCGGACGCCGGTGCGGGACGACCAGTCGGCGACGGTCTTCTTGAGGGCCTCGGCGAGCGTCGCGTCGTCGAGGGCGGCGGGCGCAAGGTTGTGCACGGAGCGGCGGGCCTCGCCGAGGCTGTGCCGGGCGAGGTCGGCGGCCCGGTCGAGGTGCTCCCGGGCCAGGCCCCGGTCGTCGGTGTTCGCGACGACTTGCAGCTGGGCGATGATCCCGGTCAGGCCCTGGGCGATGGTGTCGTGGATCTCGGCGGCGAGCCTGCGCCGCTCGTCGGAGATGCCGGCTTCCCGCGCCTGGACGAGGAGTTGGGAGTGCAGCGCGGCGTTCTCGTCGAGCGCGTCCTGGAGCGCCTTGTTGGTGCGCTCCAGCTCGGCGATGGTGGCGACCTGGGCGAGGGAGCGCTCGCCCTCCTTCGTGTCGAGGTGGACCATGGCCGCGACCAGACCCAGGTTGACCGCGAGGAGCGCGCCGAACAGGGCCCACTGCGCCGTGTTCCCCGGCGGCAGGCCACCCGCCTGCGATCCGGCGAGGATCACCGCGGAGGCGGCGAGGCCCGGTTTGACCAGCCGGGGCAGCAGGAACCGCCCGGCGCCGAAGTAGCCGATGGCGGCGTAGAACGCGTACAGCGGATTGAGCCACGCGAGACAGAAGGCGAGCCCCCAGCGCAGCCAGTAGTAGACGCTCCCCGCCACCGAAGGCCCCTTGCGGGCGAGCCCGAGACGCAGGGCGACGGCCTCCAGGACGACGGCCGCCGCGACGAGCGCTCCCATCGCCCACCAGTCCACGCGGTCGAGGCCGAAGGCGCCGTTCGTCGGCACCGCCATCACGGTGCCGACGGCGAGCAGGGTGTACGGCGACCACCGGTGGAAGGAGCGCCAGCGCTGCTCGACATCGGCGGCGCCGGAGTCGAGCGGTGCGAGCACGTCGCCGGGCACGGGGCCCGATCCGTAGCCCACGAGGGGCCGCCCGCCGCTCCGCCGCACGTCCGCACCGGGATCGGCGCCCGGCCCGCCCTGGTCCCGCTCGTCCATGTCCCCAGTCTGCGCGACCACGCCCGCCTCCAAGGTCATTCGCACCGGAACGGTCATTCCCAGCGGAACCAGCGCGCGGCCACGCCGGTCAGTCCCACGGCCCACACGGCGAGCACCAGCAGGTGCGACCAGGCCGGCCAGTCGCCCGCCGCGGCCTGGCCGAGGGCCTGCGCGGCGGCGCCGAACGGCGTGAGCTCGACGATGTTCGCCAGCGTGTCCGGCATCGTCTGCACGGGCAGCCAGACGCCGGCGCAGAACAACGCGGGGAAGAAGACGACCGAGCCGATCGCGTTGGAGATCTTCGTCGTACGGGCCCGGGAGGCGATCAGCGCGCCGAGGGCGAGGACGACGACGACCGACAGGACGAGCGCGAGCAGATATCCCCCGGCCTGCCGGGGCAGCGCCACGTCGAAGGCGATGCGGCCGACGGCGAGACAGAGGGCGACCGACACGAGGACGGCCGCGCCGTGAATGCCCATCTGCGCGCCGAGGACGGCCGTCGGCCGCACCGGCGTGGTCGACATCCGGCGCAGGATGCCGCGCTCGCGGTACCCGGTGATGATCGGCGGCATCGACTGGACGCCGCCCGAGATCATGCCGACCAGCACGGTGACCGGGACGTACGCGTCGACGAGCCGGAGGCCGCCGAGCCCCGCGTCGGGCTCGCGGAAGGCCGGGATGGAGCCGAGGATCACAAGCAGTACGACGGGGAACAGCAGGATCCCGATGAGGCTGCCGGCCTCGCGCCTGAAGAGGGTGAACTCGGCCTTGAGGACGGCCCGGTCGCCGGCTGCCCGGCCGGTCGGCGCGGCGTCGGTGGTCGTGGGTGCGGTGACGGTAATCATGACTGGCCGGCTCCCGTGAGGTCGAGGTACGCGTCGTCCAATGTGGCGTCGGAGACCCGGAGTTGGTGGGCGGTGACGTGCTGCCGGGCGAGCAGTGTGAGGAGCGCGGTGACCGTGTCGTCGGTGCCGGTGAGGGTCACCCGGCCGTCCTTGTGGTCCACGGAGGTGAGCGCGGGCAGCCCGGCCAGCGCGCCCTCCTCCAGCGGCGCGGACGGTGTGAAGGAGATGACGGTCGACCCGGCGGCCCGGCTGATCAGGCCCGCCGGGGTGTCGAGCGCGGCGACCCGGCCCCTGTCGATGACGGCGATCCGGTCGCAGAGCCGCTGCGCCTCCTCCATGAAGTGCGTGACGAGGAGGACGGTGACGCCGCTGTCGCGCACCTCCTCGATCAGCTCCCAGGTGTCGCGGCGCGAGCGCGGGTCGAGCCCGGTGGTCAGCTCGTCGAGGACGACGACGCGGGGGTTGCCGACGAGGGCGAGCGCGATGAACAGGCGCTGCTTCTGGCCGCCGCTGAGCTTCGCGAACCGGGTGCCGAGCTTGTCGGTGAGCCGCAGCCGGTCGGCGAGCGGCCGCCAGTCGAGGGGCGCCGGATAGAAGGCCGAGTACAGCTCAAGGGCCTCGCGGACGGTCAGCTTCGGCTGGATCTCGCTCTCTTGGAGCTGGGCGCCGAGGATGCCGGTGACCTGTGCGTGGTCGCGCACGGGATCGAGCCCGGCGACCCGGATGTGCCCCTCGTCGGCCGCGCGCAGCCCCTCGACGCACTCGACGGTGGTGGTCTTGCCCGCCCCGTTCGGCCCGAGGATGCCGAAGATCTCGCCCTCGCCGACGGTGAAGGACACCCCGTCGACGACGGCCCGCCCGGCATACGTCTTGCGCAGCCCGGCGACCTCGATGAGCGGTGCTGTGGTGGTGGTCATGGCATCAAGACTCGCCGCGCGGGCCCTGCGGGGGCATCGGCCATCGCGCTTGAGCACGCATCAACCGATCGGTTGATGGACGGTACGACTCCGGGGCGGGGCCCCTGCGGTCGGGCGACCGAAACTCGGTGGGCGTTGTCAGTGGCAAACCGTAGGCTCGCCCCTGATGCCGACGACGACACGTGCCACCACAGAGACGACCGGCCAACTCTCCGTCGTGCGGACGCTGTTGCGGCTGTGGCCGTACGTGCGTCCGGTGCGCGCGCGGTGGGCGGGGGCGGCGTTCGTGGCGGTGCTCGCGTCGTGCCTGGCGCTTGTCTTCCCGCTGGTCCTGAAGTGGATCGTGGACGGCCCGGTGACCGAGCGCGATCCGGGCGGGGTGTGGCTGGGCGCCGGGGTGCTGCTCGCGCTCGGCATCGCGGAGGCGCTCCTGTTCGGCCTGCGCCGGTGGCTGGTGGCGCGGCCGCTCGCGGGGGTGGAGGCGGCGCTGCGGGCCGATCTGTACCGGCATCTTCAGCGGCTCCCGGTCTCCTTCCACGACCGGTGGGCCTCGGGCCAGCTGCTGTCGCGCGGCACGACGGACCTGATGGTGCTGCGGATGTTCCTCGCCTTCCCGCTGACGTTCCTGATCGTCAACGGCGTGACGATCCTGGCCGGCCTGACCGTGCTGATCGTCCAGGACTGGGGGCTCGGCCTCGTCCTGCTCGCCCCGGTCGTCCCGCTGATCGCGTTCTGCTACAAGTTCGAGGGCGGGTACGCGCACGCCTCGCGCCGCGCGCAGGACCAGGTCGGCGATCTGACGACGGTCGTCGAGGAGTCGGTCCTCGGCATCCGCGTCATCAAGGGCTTCGGCCGGCACCGCAGCCAGGCCCGCGCCTTCCGGGACCTGGCGCGCACGGTGCGCGGCACGGAACTGCTCAAGGCGCGCCTCCTCGCCGGGATCCTCACGGTGATCACTCTCCTTCCCGAGGTGGCGCTCGGCGCGGCCCTGGTGATCGGCACGGTCCAGGTGTCCGACGGCTCGCTGTCCGCGGGCACGCTCGTCGCGTTCCTGTCCACGGCGCTGGCGCTGCGCTGGCCGATCGAGTCCATCGGCTTTCTGCTCGCGATGAGCCAGGAGGCGGCGACGGCGACGCGACGGTACTTCGAGGTGCTGGACGCGGATCCGGAGGACCAGCGGGTCCTGGCCGCGTCGGACGGCCAACACCCGGGCGACGGCCTGCGGTTCGAGGGCGTCGCCTTCCGCTACCCCGACGCCGCCGAGGACTCCGTCCCCACCCTGGCGCGCGTCGACCTGCACATCCGCTCGGGCGAGACCATGGCGCTCGTCGGCTCCACCGGCAGCGGAAAGACCACGCTCACCGCGCTCGTGCCCCGGCTCTACGACGTGACGGAGGGCCGCATCACGCTCGACGGCCGGGACATCACGGCGATGCCGCGCGCCGAGCTGCGCGAGCTGGTGTCCGTGGCGTTCGAGGAGCCCACCCTGTTCTCCGCGTCGGTCGCCGAGAACGTGCTGATGGGAGCCCCCGAGGACACGGGGGCCGCGGACCTGGAGCAGGCGCTCGGCGTCGCACAGGCCGAGTTCGCGCACCGGCTTCCCGACGGCGTCGGCACGGAGGTCGGCGAGCAGGGCCTGAGCCTGTCCGGCGGTCAGCGCCAGCGCCTCGCCCTGGCCCGCTCCGTCGTGGGCACGCCCCGCTTCCTGATCCTCGACGACCCGCTGTCCGCGCTCGACGTGCACACGGAGGCCGCGGTGGAGGCCGCGCTGCGCCGGGTGCTCGCCGACAGCACGGCGCTCGTGGTCGCGCACCGGCCGTCCACCGTGCTGCTCGCCGACCGGGTGGCGCTGCTGTCGCAGGGCCGGATCACGGCGGTCGGCACCCACCACGAACTGCTGCGGGCGAACGCCGAGTACAGGCACCTGATGTCGGGCGAGCACACCGGGGAGACGGACGCGGAGACGGAGACGGAGCACGTATGACGACGACCGCGAAGCCGGGCGACAAGGCGGGTGCGCAGGGCGAACCGCAGCGCCCCGAGGACGTCCGGCCGCACTCCCCCGGCGACCCCTTCGACCAGGACGACCTGCCGACGCCCGAGGGCGCGACGGGCGGCCTGCTCCGCTCGCTGCTCGCACCGCACCGCCGCATGGTGGCCCTCACCGTCCTCGCACTGCTCCTGCAACAGGCCGCCGTGCAGTCGGGGCCCCTGATCGTCGCGTACGCCATCGACAGCGCGGTCCCGGCGCTGCGAGCGCACGACTACGGGCCGCTGGTCGTCGTCGGCGCGGGCTTCCTGCTGTGCGCGGTCGGCTCGGCCGCGTTCGTGTACGCGTACGTCCGGCTCTCGGCCCTCGTCAGCCAGAACGTGCTGGTCGACCTGCGCGGCCGCATCTTCCGGCACGCGCAGGCGCTGAGCGTCGACTTCCACGACCGGTACACGTCGGGGCGGGTCATCTCGCGGGCCACCACGGACGTCGAGGCGCTGCGCGAACTGCTCAGCGAGGGCCTCCAAGAACTGGTCAACGTCATCGTGGGCTCGGTCTACATCACGGCCATGCTGCTCTGGCTGGACCTCGGCATCGGCTCGGTCGCCGCCCTGTCCTTCGCCCCGCTGTACGTCCTGATCCGGCTGTACCGGCAGCGGGCGGCGCGGGCGTACGCGGAGCGCTCCTCGGCCATCGCCGCCGTCATCGTGAAGTTCGTCGAAACCATGAACGGCATCCGTCCCGTCCGCGCCTTCCGCCGCGAACGGGCCAACGACGAGCACTTCGCCCGCCTCAACCACCGGCACGAGCGCTCCAACGGCACGGCGATGCTGGAGATGGCGCGCTACGTCGTCGGCTCCCGGCTGCTCGCGAACACGGCGGTGGCGGGCATGGTGCTGTGGGGCGCGTACCGGGTCGCGGGCGGCACGCTCGAACTCGGCGTGCTGGCAGCCGCGGTGCTCTACATCCGCCGCCTGTACGACCCGATCGACCGCCTGGCGATGTTCCTCAACGCGTACGAGAGCGCGGCCGCGTCCCTCCGGAAGATCGCGGGCCTGCTGGTGCAGACCCCCTCGGTACCGGAATCGGCCACACCGCGCCCGCTGCCCGGCCGGGAGAGCGAACAGCCGGGCCGCGAGGTCGAGTTCCGGTCGGTCTCCTTCGGCTACCGCACGGGCGGCGAGGTCCTCCCCCGCTTCGACCTGACGCTGCCTGCCGGGCAGACGGTGGCGGTGGTCGGCTCGACGGGAGCGGGCAAGTCCACCCTGGCCAAGCTCCTCGCCCGCTTCTACGACCCCTCGCACGGCGAGGTCCTGCTCGACGGGGTGGACCTGCGCGACCTGTCGGGCGCGGAGCTGCGGCGCGGGGTCGTCATGGTGACGCAGGAGGCGTTCCTGTTCTCCGGGACGGTCGCCGAGAACATCGCGATCGGCCGCCCCGAGGCGAGTCGCGAGGAGATCGAACAGGCCGCGAAGGCCATCGGTGCCCACGACTTCATCGCGGCGCTCCCCGACGGCTACGACACGGACGTCCGCAAGCGGGGCGGCCGGATCTCGGCAGGCCAGCGCCAGTTGGTGGCGTTCGCCCGTGCCCTCCTCGCCGACCCGGCGGTGCTGATCCTCGACGAGGCGACCAGTTCGCTCGACATCCCCGGTGAGCGGGCGGTGCAGCGGGCCATGCGGACGGTGCTGCGCGGCCGCACGGCGGTCGTCATCGCGCACCGGCTGTCGACGGTGGAGATCGCGGACAGGGTCCTGGTGATGGCGGCGGGCAAGGTGGTCGAGGACGGCCCCCCGTCGGAACTCATCGCGGGAACAGGCGAGTTCGCCGACCTCCACCGGGCGTGGCGCGACAGCGTGATCGGCTGAGCTCGGCCCCTTCAAGCCCCGCCGGCGATTGAGGCGCGGGGTCCGGGGCAGAGCCCCGCGACCGCAACCACATCACCGGCTAACGAACCACGCACACCGGACAACGAACGATTTCCGGCCAACCTGTTGACGGGCCCCTGACACGCGGCAGCGCTTGGTGCCACTCTCCCAACCGCACCACTCCGCATTGCGCTCTGCCCGGCCGGACACCCTCCGCCCGGTCCCCACTGACCGCCGACCCGCGGTCACGCGTAAGGAGTTCAGCGTTGCGCAAGAACACCACCTCCCACAGACCCGGCTCGCCCGGACGCCGGGCCTCGGCCCTCGCCGCCGGCACCCTCGCCGCGCTGCTGACGGTCACGTTCCAGACCCTCCCCGCCACCGCCGACGCGTCGAACGGCGCCGACCCGGGCTCCCTCCCGGCGAAGCTCTCCCCCGCCAAGCGCGCCGAGCTGATGCGCGAGGCGAACGCCGGCAAGGCCGACACCGCGAAGGACCTCGGCCTCGGCAAGCAGGAGAAGCTCGTCGTACGGGACGTCCTCCAGGACAAGGACGGCACCACCCACACCCGTTACGAGCGCACGTATGACGGGCTCCCGGTCCTGGGCGGCGACCTGATCGTCGAGGCCACGAAGTCCGGCACCGAGAAGAGCGTCACCAAGGCCGCCAAGGCCGAGCTCAAGAGCGTCGACACCACCGCCACGCTGAAACCGGCCAAGGCCGAGACCCAGGCCCTCACCCTCGCCAAGGCCGACGGTTCGAAGAAGACCGAGGCCGACAAGGCCCCCCGCAAGGTCGTCTGGCTCGGCCAGGGCGCGACGAAGGGCAAGCCCACCCTCGCGTACGAGACGGTGGTCGGCGGCCTGCAGCACGACGGCACCCCGAACCAGCTGCACGTGATCACCGACGCCACCACCGGCAAGAAGCTCCACGAGTGGCAGGCCATCGAGACGGGCACGGGCAACACCCAGTACAGCGGCACCGTCCCCCTCGGCACCGCGCAGTCCGGTTCCTCGTACACGCTGAACGACACCACGCGCGGCGCCCACAAGACGTACAACCTGAACCGCGGCACGTCCGGCACCGGCACCCTCTTCTCCGGCGCCGACGACGTGTGGGGCAACGGCTCCGCCTCCAACACCGAGACGGCCGCCGCGGACGCCCACTACGGCGCCGCGCTGACCTGGGACTACTACAAGAACGTGCAGGGCAGGGCCGGTATCCGCGGCGACGGCGTCGGCGCGTACAGCCGGGTCCACTACGGCAACGCGTACGTCAACGCGTTCTGGGACGACAGCTGCTTCTGCATGACGTACGGCGACGGCAGCGGCAACACCAAGCCGCTCACCTCGATCGACGTGGCCGCGCACGAGATGACGCACGGCGTCACGTCGAACACCGCGGGCCTCAACTACTCCGGCGAGTCCGGCGGCCTGAACGAGGCGACGTCCGACATCATCGGCGCCACCGTGGAGTTCTACGCCAACAACTCCTCCGACGTCGGCGACTACCTCATCGGCGAGAAGATCAACATCAACGGCGACGGCACCCCGCTGCGCTACATGGACAAGCCGAGCAAGGACGGCGCGTCCAAGGACGCCTGGTACTCGGGCATCGGCAACGTCGACGTGCACTACTCCTCGGGTCCGGCGAACCACTTCTTCTACCTGCTCAGCGAGGGCAGCGGAACGAAGACGATCAACGGCGTCACCTACAACTCGCCGACCTCCGACGGCCTCCCGGTCACCGGGATAGGCCGCGACAAGGCCGCGCTGATCTGGTTCAAGGCGCTGACCACGAAGTTCACGTCGACGACGAACTACGCGGGCGCCCGCACCGGCACCCTCGCGGTCGCCGGTGAGCTGTACGGGACGACGTCCGCCGAGTACAAGGCCGTGCAGGACGCGTGGGCCGGCGTCGCCGTCGGCGCCCGCTCCGGCGGCGGCGACCCGGGCACCGGCAAGACGTTCACCAACGACGCCAACGTGAACATCCCCGACTACCCGGGGGCGGCCGTCACCTCCTCCGTCCCGGTCACCGGCATCAGCGGCGCGGCCCCGTCCACGCTGAAGGTCGGCGTCGACATCGTCCACACGTGGAGCGGCGACCTCCAGGTGGACCTGGTCGGCCCGAGCGGCAGAACGTACCGGCTGCACAGCTCGGTGTACGACCCGACGCCCAACATCCAGACCACGTACACGGTCAACGCCTCCGCCGAGACCGCGAACGGCACCTGGAAGCTGAAGGTCCAGGACCTCGGTCAGCAGGACACGGGCTACATCAACAGCTTCAAGCTGACGTTCCCGTAGAGCAGTAGTCGTGGGGCCGGGGTCAGCGCAGCAGGACCCCGGCCCCCTCCTGCGTCGCCTCCGTCGGCAGCGCCACGAGCCCCGTCTCCGCCACAGACGCCAGCAGCGGATGCGCCGGCAGCACCCGGACCGTGTACCCGTAGGGTCCGCTGCGGTCGAGGGCCAGCGGCCCCTCGTACGCCCAGCGCCCCTCGCCGTCCGGGCCGCCGACCGGCTTCAGCGGCACCGTCGTCGGTTCGGTGATCCGGTCCTCGGTGTCGACGCGGCCCGCGACGGCCTGCACCTCGACGTCGTCCGGTCCCAACTCGCCGAGCGCGACCCGGACATGGAGCCCGAGCGTGGCGCCCAGCTCGGCGCCACCTGCCGACGCCTCCACGTGGTCGACAGTGACCCGCGGCCAGGCGGCCCGCACCCGCGCCTTCCACGCGGCGAGGTCCCGGGCGGCGTCCGCTCCCAGCGAGCGGGCCGACGCGGCGGCCGGGGCGTACAGCTGGTCCACGTACTCACGGACCATGCGCCCCGCGAGGAGCTTCGGGCCGAGGTGGGTGAGGGTCTGGCGGACCATCTCGATCCAGCGGTCGGGCAGCCCGTCGGGTCCCCGCTCGTAGAAGCGCGGGGTCACGCGGCGCTCCAGGAGGTCGTACAGCGCGGCCGCCTCCAGGTCATCGCGCCGGTGCTCGTCCGTGGCCGTGCCGTCGGCCGTGGGGATGGCCCAGCCGTAGTCGGGCGCGAACCATTCGTCCCACCAGCCGTCCAGGACGGACAGGTTGAGGCAGCCGTTGAGCGCCGCCTTCATGCCGGAGGTGCCACACGCTTCCAGGGGCCGGAGCGGATTGTTGAGCCAGACGTCGCACCCCGGATAGAGCTTCTGCGCCATCGCCATGCCGTAGTCGGGCAGGAAGACGATCCGGTGCCGCACCCGCGGGTCGTCGGTGAACCGGACCAGTTCCTGCACAAGCCGCTTGCCGCCGTCGTCGGCCGGGTGCGCCTTGCCCGCGACGACGATCTGCACGGGCCGCTCCTCGTCGAGCAGCAGCCGCATCAGCCGGTCCGGATCGCGCAGCATCAGCGTGAGCCGCTTGTACGAGGGGACGCGGCGGGCGAAGCCGATGGTGAGCACGTTCGGGTCCAACACGCCGTCGATCCAGCCGAGTTCGGCGGCGCCCGCGCCGCGCTGCCGCCAGGACGCGGCGAGCCGCTCGCGCACCTCGTCGACGAGCTGCCCACGCAGTGCGCCGCGCAGCTCCCAGATGTCCCGGTCGGGGATCTCGCCGACGGCGTCCCAGCGGTCCGAGCCGCCGACCGACAGGGCGTCCTCGGTGCGCCGCTCCCCGATCTGCCGGGCGCCGAGCCGGTACACCTCGGGCGCGACCCAGGTGGGCGCGTGCACGCCGTTGGTCACGGAGGCGATCGGCACCTCCTCGACGTCGAATCCCGGCCACAGTCCGGCGAACATGGCGCGGCTGACGGACCCGTGCAGTGTGGAGACGCCGTTGGCGCGCTGCGCGAGCCGCAGCCCCATCACCGCCATGTTGAAGACGTTCGGGTCGCCGCCCGCGTACGTCTCCATGCCGAGCCCGAGGATGCGCTGCACGTCGAGGCCCGGCAGCTCGGCCGCGGCCCCGAAGTGGCGGGCGACGAGCTCCCGGTCGAAGCGGTCGATGCCGGCGGGGACGGGGGTGTGCGTCGTGAAGACGGCGCCCGCCCGCACGGCTTCGAGCGCGGAGTCGAAGTCCGTGCCGCCCTTGGCGAGTTCGGCGATCCGCTCCACGCCGAGGAAGCCCGCGTGCCCTTCGTTGGTGTGGAAGACCTCGGGCGCCGGGTGCCCGGTGAGCCGGCAGTACGCGCGCACCGCACGCACCCCGCCGATCCCGAGCAGCATCTCCTGCAACAGCCGGTGCTCGCTGCCGCCGCCGTAGAGCCGGTCGGTCACGTCCCGCTCGTGCGCGTCGTTCTCCTCGACGTCCGAGTCGAGCAGCAGCAGCGGCACCCGGCCGACCTGCGCCTGCCACACCCGCGCGAGCAGCCGCCTGCCGCCGGGGAGGGGGAGCGCGAGGTGCACAGGGCTGCCGTCGGCCTCCCGCAGCAGGTTCAGCGGCAGCTCGTTCGGGTCGGTGACCGGATACGTCTCCTGCTGCCAGCCGTCCCGCGAGAGCGACTGCCGGAAGTAGCCGTGCCGGTACAGGAGTCCTACGCCGATCAGCGGCACCCCCAGGTCGCTCGCCGCCTTGAGGTGGTCGCCGGCGAGGATCCCGAGGCCGCCCGAGTACTGCGGCAGCGCGGCCGTGATGCCGAACTCGGGCGAGAAGTAGGCGATTCCGGCGGGCAGTTGAGAGGACCGCGACCGCTCCTGGTACCAGCGGTCGTCGTGCAGATAGCCGCGCAGATCGTCGGCGACCTCGCTCAGCCGCGCAAGGAAGTCCTCGTCCCCCGCGAGGTGGGCGAGCCGCTCGGGAGGCACGCTGCCGAGCAGCCGCAGCGGGTCGCCGCCGGACGCGGCCCAGCGGCCGGGATCCACGGCGGCGAACAGGTCACGGGTCCCGGTGTGCCAGGACCAGCGCAGATTGCGCGCCAGGTCGTGCAGCGGGGCGAGGGGTTCGGGCAGGACCGGGCGGACGGTGAATCGACGGATGGCCTTCACGTGCTCACCTCTGCGGTTGCGCGTCGGATGCCGGAGTCGCCTCCCGACGGTAGCCGCCCTCCCGCGGGGCGTGCCACGGCGCCGGAACGCGTACGGCGGTCCGGGCACGCGCTGCGTGCGCCCGGACCGCCGTACGCGGATGCCCCTGGAGGCCCTTGTCAGGCGATGGCCGCCCCGGTGCCGCGCGCCCCGCCGATGTAGTCGGTGAGTGCCGCGTCGTCGTACACCTCGATGTCGACGGAGGTGCCCTTGGCCAGGTGGAAGTCCTTCACGAGGAAGTCCACGGGCGCCTCGCCGCCGGGCGCCGCGTACGTGCCCAGGTTGTGCGTGACACCGTTCGCCGTGGCGGAGACGTGCACGTAGAACGTGTCGCCGTCGTTGCGGGTGTCGTACACCCGCAGCTGCTGCGTCTCCGGCTGGAACTCCACCTCACCGAGGCGGGAACCGTTCTGCGTCAGCGCCACCTCGGCGCCGACGCTGCCGCCCGCGGCCTGCCGGTAGGTGACCGAGGCGTCGGGGTTGGGGTCGTAGGCCGCGGCCGGTGCGGCCGCGGCGCCGAGCAGCGCGCCCACCGCGAGGGCCGCCCCCGTGAAGATGCGTGCAAGCCGTCGCGGACGTCGGGTCGCTGTCATGCGTGTTGCCCCCCAGATCAAAAAACCACATCCAAACCATTCGGACGTCGGTGCAGGAAGTCGTCGCCGTAGGTCATCGGCGACCTTCCCACGATGCCAGATTTCATGATCACCCAGAGGCACGCAACGCCCAGAGCTCGTCAGCCGGCGCGGACCACCACGAAAACCCCACGGACCCGCCGCTCCCCCTCCGCGTCCCACTCGGCGGACACCTCGCCGAGGGCATCGTCCGGTGCCTTCGACCCGGCCTCCAGGACGCGCACGATCTCGGGCCGCACGCCGTCGCCGGTGACGCGGGCGTGCACGGTCGGGTCGAGCGCCCCGTCGACGCTCTGCGCGTGGGCGGGCACGTCGCCCTGCAGCAGCGCGGTCAACTCCCGTACGAGCACCGGGTCCTTGGCCCCGTCGTACACCCAGCGCCTCCCGAGGACGCCGTGCTCGACGGTGCCGATGAGCGCGTCGTCCGGAGCGCCCTCCAGCGGGGCCCCGCGGTACGCCATCGGCACGTGGTACGTCACCGGCTCGGGGCCCGAGGCGTCCGTCGCGGCCATGAACTCGAGGCCGACCTCGCCGGCCGGGTCGTCGAGCCGGAACCCGCCCGCCTTGGTCAGCTCCGGGGTTCCGGAGCCCCGGTACCAGGGCTGCTTCGGCAGCCAGTCGGCGAGGAGTTCGAGCTTGGTGGGCTTCAGTGTGGTGCGGTGAATGATCGACACGGCTTCATCATCGGACCTCGCCGGGCGCCGCGCCAGGCAATTGCGTTCCCGCCCGGGCGGCCGGAACTCCCGCACGGCGACCGAAAAACGCCGCAACTCAACCGCACAACCCTCACGACCGATATGGCCGATTCCGCCACCTCATGCCTCCTTGTGGCGCTTCACACCGCACGAGAGGCTGCCAACTGGCGTGACACCGCGCCGAGTTGAGGAGGGGAACTCATCCATGGCAGGGACCGTGCGAGTGACGCGAAAGCGACGGACGCGCTGGGCCGGCGGGCTCACCGCGGTCGCCACGGTCGCGGTGCTTTCGGCCATCACGCTGCCCGCGGACGCCGCCCCCGCGCAGGGACGGATATTCGGCGCCGGGGAACCGGGCTCCATAGCGGGCAGCTACATAGTGACATTGAAGGGGGACACGAAGGCGCCGTCCGAGGCGGGCAAGGGCCTCGCGGAAAAATACGGGGCGAAAATACGCCACACCTACAGCAAGGCGCTCAACGGCTACGCGGTGACGCTCGGCGAGGGACAGGCCAAGCGGCTCGCGGCCGACGGGAACGTCGCGTCGGTCGTCCAGGACTCCCAGGTCACGATGGAGCACACGCAGAAGAACCCGCCCTCGTGGGGCCTGGACCGCATCGACCAGAACGATCTGCCGCTCGACAAGTCGTACACCTGGCCCGAGTCCGCGGGCACCGGTGTGCACGTCTACGTCATCGACACCGGCATCCGTGCCACCCACCGCGACTTCGGCGGACGGGCCACGAGCGGCTGGGACTTCGTCGACAACGACTCGACGGCCCAGGACGGCAACGGGCACGGCACCCATGTCGCCGGGACCGTCGCGGGCGAGACGTACGGCGTCGCCAAGCAGGCCGACGTGGTCGGCGTGCGCGTGCTCGACGACGAGGGCTCCGGTACGACGGCGCAGGTGCTCGCGGGCATCGACTGGGTGACCAAGCACGCCCAGCGGCCGGCCGTGGCGAACCTGAGCCTCGGCGGCTACGCCAACGCGCAGCTCGACGCCGCCGTGCGCAACTCCATCGCGTCCGGCGTCACTTACACGGTGGCCGCGGGCAATGACGGCATGCCCGCGGAGCTGTACTCGCCGGCCCGTGTGAAGGAAGCGATCACTGTCGGCGCGAGCGACAAGAAGGACGCGCGTGCGAGCTTCTCCAATTGGGGTACTCGTCTCGACCTGTTCGCACCCGGCGTCGACATCACGTCCGCTTCGTACAAGAGCGACTCGGGGAAGGCCACCTTCTCCGGTACGTCGATGGCCTCGCCGCACGTCGCGGGCGCGGCCGCGCTGTACCTCGGCGAGCACGCGACGGCCTCGCCCGCCGATGTGAGCAAGGCGCTGGTCGGGCGGGCGGCGACGGGCAAGGTGTCGGGCGCGGGCCTCGGCTCGCCGAACAAGCTGCTTCAGGTGAACAACCCGTAGGAGGAGGTGAGTTCATGGTCCGGTCCCGTCGTTTTCGGCGGGGCCGGTCTTATGTGTTCCCTTACGCGCCAGTAGTGACGAGTAGTTGGTACGACACGGATTGCCCGTCGGTGGAGCGTGGAAGGCTCCACCGGTACGCCGCACGGCTTCACCGCACGGCCCTCTCCCCGAATCTCGTCTCCGCACCCCCGATCCCCCGCGGACAGGAGCGGTCATGCCCTCAAAGCGCCCTACGCCAAGGACACCGCGCGCCATCATGGGCCGCATCCCCATACGTGACGTCCGCCCGGTCGTCGAGCACGGCCGGCGCCCCGCCAAGGCCGTGGTCGGCGAGACCTTCCTGGTCACGGCCACCGTGTTCCGGGAGGGGCACGACGCCGTCGCCGCGAACGTCGTGCTGCGCGGGCCCGGCGGCGAGCCGGGCCCCTGGACGCCGATGCGCGAGCTGGCCCCCGGCACCGACCGCTGGGGCGCCGAGGTCACCCCGGACGCGCCGGGCCACTGGACGTACCGGATCGAGGCGTGGGGCGACCCCGTGGCCACGTGGCGGCACACGGCGAAGATCAAGATTCCGGCGGGCATCGACACCGAACTCGTCCTGGAAGAGGGCGCGTTGCTGCACGAGCGCGCCGCGAAGGGCGCCCCCGCACCGCTTCGCGAAACGATTGTGCGAGCCGCCGCCACCCTCCGCGACACCACCCGCCCGGCCCCCGCCCGGCTGGCCGCCGCGCTCGCCCCCGACGTGAGCCGGATCCTCGCCCGCCATCCACTGCGCGAACTGGTCACGCGCAGCGGCAAGTTGCCCCTCCTGGTGGAGCGTGAGCGGGCGCTGTTCGGGTCCTGGTACGAGTTCTTCCCGCGTTCCGAGGGGGCCGTGGTGGAGGCCGGGAAGCCGCCGGTGAGCGGCACCTTCCGCACGGCCGCCCGGCGCCTTCCGGCGATCGCGGGGATGGGATTCGACGTGGTGTATCTGCCGCCCGTGCACCCCATCGGCACCACGTTTCGCAAGGGCCCCAACAACTCGCTCTCCCCGGGCCCCTATGACGTGGGGGTGCCGTGGGCGATCGGCTCGCACGAGGGCGGCCACGACGCGCTCCATCCGGACCTGGGCACCTTCGAGGACTTCGACGCCTTCGTGGCCCGCGCCCGGGAGTTGGGCATGGAGGTGGCCCTCGACTTCGCGCTCCAGTGCTCGCCCGACCACCCCTGGGTGGACAAGCATCCCGACTGGTTCCACCATCGCCCCGACGGCAGCATCGCGTACGCGGAGAACCCGCCGAAGAAGTACCAGGACATCTACCCCATCGCCTTCGACAAGGACCTGCCGGGCCTGATCGCGGAGACGGTGCGGATCCTGCGGCTGTGGATGGGGCACGGGGTGCGGATCTTCCGCGTCGACAACCCGCACACCAAGCCGGTCGCCTTCTGGGAGCAGGTGATCGCCGACATCAACGGCACCGACCCGGACGTGATCTTCCTGGCGGAGGCGTTCACCCGCCCCGCGATGATGCACACCCTGGCCGCGGTCGGCTTCCAGCAGTCGTACACGTACTTCACCTGGCGCAATTCGAAGCGCGAACTCACCGAGTACGCCGAGGAGTTGAGCGGAGAGGCGGCCGCCTATATGCGGCCGAACTTCTTCGTGAACACCCCCGACATCCTGCACGAGTTCCTGCAGGACGGCGGCCGTCCCGCCTTCGAACTGCGCGCCGTGCTCGCCGCGACGCTCTCGCCCACCTGGGGCGTCTACAGCGGCTACGAACTGTGCGAGAACACCCCGCTGCGCGCCGGGAGCGAGGAGTATCTGAACTCGGAGAAGTACCAACTCAGGCCCCGGGACTGGGAGTCGGCCGAACGCGAGGGCCGCACGATCGCCCCGCTGATCACCTCACTGAACGCGATCCGGCGCCGCAACCCGGCCCTGCGCACCCTGCGGGATGTGCACTTCCACCGGGCCGACAAGGACGCGGTGCTCGTGTACTCCAAGACCACCGCGTCCGCACAGGGCTCGAACACGGTATTGGTGGTCGTGAACCTCGACCCCCACCACACCCAGGAGGCGACGGTGTCGTTGGACATGCCGCACCTGGGCCTCGACTGGCACGCCTCCGTGCCGGTGCGCGACGAACTCACCGGCGACACGTACCACTGGGGCAGGACGAACTATGTGCGCCTGGAGCCGGGCCGCACGCCCGCGCACATCCTCGTCCTGGCGCCGCCCGCCACGCCGCGATGAACTCTCAGGAGCACTCGGGACATGGGATTCGAAGGGTCACCCACACCATGATGATGAATGAGCCCGTCCCGGACACCTTCGAGGACACCCCTGCGAAGGACCGGGACCCGGATTGGTTCAAGCGCGCGGTCTTCTACGAGGTCCTGGTCCGCTCGTTCCAGGACAGCAACGGCGACGGCGTCGGCGACCTCAAAGGCATCACGGCGAAGCTGGACTACCTCCAGTGGCTGGGCGTCGACTGCCTCTGGCTGCCACCGTTCTTCAAGTCGCCGCTCAGGGACGGCGGTTACGACGTCTCGGACTACACCTCGGTGCTCCCCGAGTTCGGCGACCTGGCCGATTTCGTGGAGTTCGTGGACGCGGCGCATCAGCGGGGCATGCGCGTGATCATCGACTTCGTCATGAACCACACGAGCGACCAGCACGAGTGGTTCCAGCAGTCGCGCTCCGACCCCCAAGGCCCCTACGGCGACTATTACGTGTGGGCGGACGACGACAAGCAGTACGCGGACGCCCGGATCATCTTCGTGGACACGGAGGCGTCGAACTGGACGTACGACCCGGTCCGCCAGCAGTACTACTGGCACCGCTTCTTCTCCCACCAGCCGGACCTGAACTACGAGAACCCGGCCGTGCAGGAGGAGATCCTCGCCGCGCTGCGGTTCTGGCTGGACCTGGGCATCGACGGCTTCCGCCTCGACGCCGTGCCGTATCTGTATGCCGAGGAGGGCACCAACTGCGAGAACCTCCCCGCCACCCACGAGATGCTGAAGCGGGTCCGCAAGGAGATCGACGCCCAGTACCCCGACGTCGTCCTGCTGGCGGAGGCGAACCAGTGGCCGGAGGACGTCGTCGACTACTTCGGCGACACCGCCTCCGGCGGCGACGAATGCCACATGGCGTTCCACTTCCCGGTCATGCCACGCATCTTCATGGCGGTGCGCCGCGAGTCGCGCTACCCGGTCTCGGAGATCCTCGCCAAGACCCCGCCGATCCCGTCCGGCTGCCAGTGGGGCATCTTCCTGCGCAACCACGACGAGCTGACCCTGGAAATGGTCACCGACGAAGAACGCGACTACATGTACGCGGAGTACGCCAAGGACCCGCGGATGCGCGCCAACATCGGCATCCGCCGCCGCCTGGCCCCGCTCCTGGACAACGACCGCAACCAGATCGAACTGTTCACCGCGCTCCTGCTCTCCCTGCCGGGCACGCCGATCCTGTACTACGGCGACGAGATCGGCATGGGCGACAACATCTGGCTCGGCGACCGCGACGCGGTGCGCACCCCGATGCAGTGGACCCCCGACCGCAACGCCGGCTTCTCCTCCTCCGATCCGGGCCGCCTGTTCCTGCCCACGATCATGGACCCGGTCTACGGCTACCAGGTCACGAACGTGGAAGCGTCGATGTCCTCGCCGTCGTCGCTGCTGCACTGGACCCGCCGGATGATCGAGATCCGCAAGCAGAACCCGGCGTTCGGCCTCGGCTCGTACACCGAACTGCCCTCCTCCAACCCGGCGGTCCTCGCGTTCCTGCGCGAGTACGGCGACGACCTGGTGCTGTGCGTGCACAACTTCTCCCGCTTCGCCCAGCCCACCGAACTCGACCTCCAGACATTCAACGGCCGGCACCCGGTGGAACTGATCGGCGGAGTGCGCTTCCCCGCGATCGGCGAACTCCCGTACCTGCTGACCCTTGCCGGACACGGCTTCTACTGGTTCCGCCTCCGCAAGGACTGACGACGACATACCTGGGCACTCTCCACGCATATCCGGGAAAGGACGCGACGCCATGTCGGAAGCCGCAACCCGGGCCGCCGCCCCGACGGCCGGAGAAACCGAGCTGCTCATGTCGCTCGACCCCTTGCTGCGCGAATGGCTGCCGCGCCAACGCTGGTTCGCGGGCAAGGGCCGCCCCGTCACCGGCTTCACCCTGGACTCCGTCACCGAACTGCTGCCGGACGCCGCCCTGTTGCACCTCCTCGTCCGCGCCCACCAACCACCGGCCGACGAGGAGGGGCCCGGCGACCGCTACCAGCTGCTCATCGGCACCGCCGAGGCCGCGGCCCCACACCTCGCGCCCGCCGTGATCGGCCACATCACGCACGGCCCGCTCGCGGGACGCACCGCGTACGAGGCGCTCCAGGACCCGCGGCACAGCGCCGTCCTCCTGGAGCGGCTCCGAATACCCGGCGCGCTCGGCGCCCTCCGCTTCCACCGCGGCCCGCACGGCGAGGTCCCGCGCGACCTCGCGCCCCGCCCCCTGACGGCGGAACAGTCCAACTCCTCGGTCGTGTACGGCGACACACTCATCGCCAAGCTGTTCCGCCGCGTCGTCCCCGGCCTCAACCCCGACCTGGAACTCCCGCTGGCCCTGGCCCGCGAGGGCTGCGACCGGGTGCCCGCACCGGTCGCCTGGTTCGAGACGGCCGGGACACACCCCGCCGAACCCGCGACGCTCGGCCTCCTCCAACCCTTCCTCAGGGGCGCGGCCGACGGCTGGGACCTCGCCCTCAAGCACGTCACCAACCAGCAGGACTTCACGGCGCAGGCCCGCGACATCGGCCGCGCCACCGCCGAGGTGCACACGTCCCTGGCCCGCGCGCTGCCCACGGTCACGTATACACGCGCCCACATCGACCAGCTCGCCGAGTCGATGACGCACCGACTGGAGTCGACGGCGCAGCAGGTCCCGGCGCTGCTCCCCTACGTCGACAGCCTGCGCACCGCCTTCGACGCGCTCGCGCAGCTCGGCGCCGAGGGCCGCACCTGGCAGGCCCAGCGGGTCCACGGCGACCTGCACCTGGGCCAGTGCCTGCGCGAGCCGTCCGGCACCTGGAAGCTGATCGACTTCGAGGGCGAACCGACCCGCCCCCTCGCGGAACGCCGCCTGCCGCACCCCGTCCACCGCGACATCGCCGGCATGCTCCGCTCCTTCGACTACGCCGCCCCGCAGAGCGCCTGGTCGCTCTCCTGCCGCGCCGCGTTTTGCGACGGCTACGCGCAGGTGACGGGCACCGACCCCCGCACAGCCCCGGTCCTCCTGCGCGCCTACGAAACGGACAAGGCCGTCTACGAGGCCCTGTACGAGGCCCGCCACCGACCGGACTGGCTCCAGGTCCCGTTGGCAGCCCTGAAACGCCTGGCGGGCAGCTAGGTCGCACCGCACGAGTTCCGGCACGCACACACGAGGCGCCCAAGGAGGCCCCCACCGTGACCCGCCGCCCGACCACCACCCCGGCCCCCGTCCCCCCGGACGACCGCAACCGGCTGCTCGCAGCGACCCACCACGACCCCCACGGAGTGCTCGGCGCACACGCCGCCCACGGCGGCATCGCCTTCCGCACCTGGCGCCCCTACGCCCAACACGTGGCCGTCACCACCCCGGAGGGCCTGCACGCCGAACTCCACGACGACGGCGACGGATTCTTCACCGCACTGCTCCAGCTCCGCGAGATCCCGCCCGCGTACGAGCTGGAGATCACGTACGCCGACACGACCCAGCGGATCGCGGATTCCTACGCCCTCCTCCCCTCCCTCGGCGACCTCGACCTGCACCTGGTGGCCGAGGGCCGGCACGAACGGCTCTGGGACGCGCTCGGCGCCCGCCCCATGGAGCACCAGGGCATCCAGGGCACCCGCTTCACGGTGTGGGCGCCCAACGCCCAGGGCATCCGCGTCGTCGGCACCTTCAACTACTGGGACGGCGCGGCCCACAGCATGCGCTCGCTCGGCTCGTCCGGGGTGTGGGAACTGTTCGTGCCGGACATCGGCGAGGGCGAGCTCTACAAGTTCGAGATCACCCGCCCCGACGGCAGCAAGACGATGCGCGCCGACCCGCTCGCCACCCGCACCGAGGAACCCCCGGCCAACTCCTCGATGATCCACGCCTCCCACTACACGTGGGGCGACGAGGCCTGGCTGGAAAAACGCGCCGCGCGCCCCGTCCACGAATCGGCGTTCTCGGTGTACGAGGTGCACCTGCCG
>NZ_JBHWKQ010000056.1:0-34322 GCF_042730865.1 Streptomyces sp. NPDC059897
GTCCCGCCGACGGGATCGATCTCTCAAGTCCCGCCGACGGGATTGGCCTCTCAAGTCCCGCCGACGGGATTGGCCTCTCAAGTCCCGCCGACGGGATTGGCCTCTCAAGTCCCGCCGACGGGATTGGCCTCTCAAGTCCCGCCGACGGGCTTGATCCATCAAGCCCCGCCGGCGATTGAGGCGCGGGGGCCGGGGCGGAGCCCCGTGCGGGGGGCGTCTACGCGGCGTTCTCCTGGTACGACTTCCAGGTGTCACGCCCCGCGCGGGTCGCGCTGGTGGCCACTGCCTGGGCCTGGTGGAGGGCGCGGGTGGCCATCTCGGAGGGCGGGACGTCCCAGGAGCCGGTCCAGCTGCGGCCCGCGCGGGCCAGCTCGTAGACGAGGACGCCGACCCCGGCCATCGCGGTGAGCGTGCCGACACCGGTGAGCGCGGCCCCCGCGGTCAGCCGGCGCCGGTCCGGGCGGAACTCGGTCCAGGAGATCTTCGAAAGGGTGCTGTCAGCCATGGGCCCAGCATGGGCCAGGCCCGTGGAGGCCGCATGTTCAGCGGGACCGGGCGAGGGGCCGTCACCGCTTGGGGCCGTCCGAGAGCTTGAGCCAGACGACGCCGCCGATGATCAGGGTCAGCCAGAGGCCCTTGACCGGGGTGAGGGTCTCGTCGAAGAAGACCGGGCCGAGCAGTGCCGCTCCGACGGCGCCGATACCGGCCCACACGGCGTAGCCGATGCCGACGTCGATGGTGCGCAGGGCCAGGCTCAGGGAGAAGAGCGTCAGGAGGAAGAAGGCGACGGCGACCAGTGACCAGGAGAGCACGGTGAACCCCTCGCTGCCGCCCACGGCCAGGGCGTAGGCGATCTCGAAGGCTCCGGCGAGGAGGAGGAGCGGCCAGGCGCGGGCCCGGTCGCTGCGCTGGGTGGCGTTGTCGGTCGTGGTGGTGGAGGAGGTGGTGGCAGCGGTGGTGGACATGAGGGTTCCTTTCGGGGGGATCCAGGGAGGGTGGGGGTTCGTTTTTCTGTGGGGTCAGGCGGCGCCCGTGAGCTGGAGGCCGACGACTCCGGCGATGACGGCGGCGATGCCCAGGAACTTGCGCCAGTCCAGCCGCTGCCCGAAGAGAAGCGCGCCGAGGACGACGATTCCGACGCCCGCGGTGGCGGTCCAGATCGCGTAGCCGACGCCGACCTCGAAGGTCAGCAGTGCCTGGCTGAGGAGGTAGGTGGCGATGCCGCCGCTGAGGAGTGTGGCGATGGTCCAGCCGGGGCGGGTGAAGCCCTGGGCGCGGCCTGCGGTGAGGGCGACGGTGATCTCGAAGACGACGGCGAGGGAGAGGTGGAGCCAGTGCATGACGGTGTCCTTACGTGATGGTGGTTACGCGTGGAGGGAGAGTGCCCGGCGGATCGCGTCCTCGGTGGCGACGCCGTCGATGCGGTGGCCGCCGATGACGATCGTGGGTACGACGGTGAGCTTCATCCGCGCCGACTCGGCCAGCGCGCGCCGGTGTTGGGCGGCGTACTCCTGGTCGTCGAGGGCCGCGGCGTAGGCGGCCGGGTCGAGGCCCGACTCCTCGGCGAGGCGGGTCAGGACCGACCGGTCCCCGATGTCGAGGTCCTCGCGGAAGTGGGCCGCCAGTACGCGCCGGTGATAGGCCCGGGCCCGCCCGTGCCGGGCCGCGTACCGGGCGCCCCGGGACGCCAGCTCGGTGCGGGGCGGCGGCGATACGGTCGGCAAGCGGATCGGCACCTTGTGGTGGCGTGCCATCGGGAGCACGGCGTGCTGCCAGACCTCGGGCCGGTCCGGGCCCTCGTGGCGCAACTCGTGGGCGTGGTGGACGACTTCGACATCGGGGCGGCCGGTGATTGCCCGATCGATCAGCTCGTCGGCGATCAGGCAGAACGGGCAGACGTAGTCCGACCACAGGTGGATCTGAATGCGGCTGCGAGCAGTCACTGCGATCTCCGGTTCCTCGGTGCACTCCGGTGAGTGCGACACGGAGATCGTGTAACTTCACGCCGGTGTCAACTTCAAGGAACGGGCGACGGCGAGCAGTTCAGAAACGCTTCAGGAGGTAGGTCTCATGCGTATCGGTGAGCTGGCGACTGCCAGCGGGGTCAGCGCTCGGTCCCTGCGCTACTACGAGCAGCACGGGCTCATCCGCTCCGAGCGCACCCCCGGCGGGTGGCGGGACTTCGACGAGTCCATGGTCGAGCGGGTCGTCATGATCCAGCACCTGTTCGCCGCCGGTCTGGGCAGCTCCACCATCGACGAGGTACTGCCCTGCATGGAGGCCCCGCCCGAAGAGCGCACCGGCGTCATGGAGCGGCTGTTCGCCGAGCAGGCCGAGCGCCTTGAGGCCAAGCGCCGCGACATCGACCGCGAACTCGACACGCTGCAGGCGCTCCGCGTCGACACGGCATTGCCCGGCGGGGCCCCGCGGCCGATGGCGGCGGATCGCTCCTGACCCGACGTGACCCGAGGCCGGCCGGGGATGTGCGGCGGGCCCCACGGAACGCGGGGTGCGTCCGTGGGGCCCGGGGGTGCTGGCGAGGAGAAGGAGCGGGGTCAGACCTTCGCCGGTTCCTTCGGGTCGGGGTCGGAGGCGAGGACCGGGGCCGAGGGGCCTTCCTCGGCGCGGGCCTCCGGGGACTCGCCCGCGTCGACGTCCTGGTTGAACTCGATCAGCATGTCCTGGGTGAAGCCGAAGTAGTACGTGGCCAGGAAGCCGACGGCGTAGCCGACGAGGAGGCCGCCCAGGTAGATCGCGCAGGTCACGCCGAGGCCCTTGTTGCCGTCGAGCAGCGGGAACAGCGCCCAGCCGGACGGGCCGATGGCCGTCGAGCCGACCTGGTAGCCGAGCATCGAGAAGACACCGATGAACGCGCCGCCCGCCGCGCCGCCGACGCACGCCGTGATGAACGGGCGGCCGAGCGGGAGCGAGACACCGTAGATGAGGGGCTCGCCCACTCCCAGGAAGCCCGCGGGGAGCGCCGACTTGATGGTCTTGCGGATCGAGGTGTTGTGCTTGAGCTTCTTGAAGACGGCGATCGCCGCGCCGACCTGGCCCGCGCCCGCCATCGCGAGGATGGGGAGCAGGACCGTGTAGCCCTGCTGCTCGATGAGGGTCGTGTGGATGGGGATCAGGGCCTGGTGCAGGCCGAGCATGACGAGCGGGAGGAAGAGGCCGCCGAGGACCGCGCCGGCGAAGACGCCGGTGTTCTCCAGGAGCCAGTTGGCGCCCGTGCCGATCGCCGTGGAGATCTCGCCCGCCACGAACATCAGGCCGAAGATCGTGACCAGGCCGGAGATGAGGATCGTGAGCGTGGGCGTGACGAGGACGTCGAGGGACTCGGGCACCCACTTGCGGCACCACTTCTCGATGTAGACCGCGAGCACCGCCGCGCCCAGCGCGCCGAGGACACCGCCCTGACCGGGGGAGAGGTCCTGGCCGAACGCCGAGATGTCGGCGACCCCCGGGTAGACGATGATCGCCGCGACCGCGCCGCCGATGATCGGCGTACCGCCGAACTCCTTGGCGGTGTTGTAGCCGACGAACACCGCGATCAGCGCCATGAAGCCGGAGGCGATGGCGGCGAGGGCCGGTGTGACCGAGGGCAGCCAGCCCAGGTTGATCATCAGGCCGTTGAGGCCCGCGATGATGCCGCAGCCGATCAGGGCCGGGATCAGCGGCACGAAGATGTTGGCGATCTTGCGCAGGAACAGCTTGAACGGGGTGGCGTTCTTCGCCTTCTGCTGCGCCCTGAGCGCGGCGCCCTGGGCGGCGAGGTCGTCGGCGGAGTGCCCGGCGGCGGCACCGGCGGGGTCCGGTGCCGGGGCGGCAGCCTTGCCCTCCTCGACCAGGGTTTCGAACTCGGGCGTGACCCGGGCGACCTTTCCGGGCCCGAGGACGATCTGGTACGTCTCGTCCTCGACGACGCCCATGACGTCGGTAAGCGCCTTCAGCGCCTCGTCCTGGACGAGCGAACGGTCCGCGAGCCCCAGCCTGAGCCGGGTCATGCAGTGGACAACGGAGGTGACGTTCGCTGCGCCGCCGACGAGCGGGAGGATCGCGGCGGCGACGGCGCGGTTCTTGTTCTCGGCGTTATCGGCCATGGTGCGTCTTGCCTTGCTGTGCAGGTGGAGCTCGGGGCGGGTGGTTCGGTCGGTGCTACTTGGTGGCGGCTGCGGCGAGCGCGGCGCGCAGGTGGCCGTCGGACTCCGTGAGGAGGCGGTCGGCGGTGGGGCCGTCGACGTCGCCGAGGACGACGAGGATGGCGTTCTTGACCTCGCCGTCGGTCGCGGCGAGCGCGGCCTCGATGGCGGCGTCGTCGGCGCCGGTGGCGAGGGAGACGATGCGGCGGGAGCGGGCCCGCAGCTTCTCGTTGGAGGCACGTACGTCGACCATGAGGTTTCCGTACGTCTTGCCGAGCCGGATCATGGAGATCGTCGACAGCATGTTGAGGACGAGCTTCTGGGCCGTGCCCGCCTTCAGGCGGGTGGAGCCGGTGAGCAGCTCGGGTCCCACGACGACCTCGATGCCGTGGTCCGCGGCGGCGGCGAGCGCGCTGTCCGCGTTGCAGGACAGGCCGACGGTGAGCGCGCCGTAGCGGGCGCGGGCGTGCTCGACGGCGCCGATCGCGTACGGGGTGCGGCCCGAGGCGGAGATGCCGACGACGATGTCGTTCCCAGTGAGGCCGAGGCCGTCCAGGTCCTTCGCCGCGAGCTCCTTGGAGTCCTCGGCGCCCTCGATGGACTTGACCATGGCGGAGGGGCCGCCCGCGATCAGGCCGACGACCTGGCCGTCCCAGGTGTTGAAGGTGGGCGGGCACTCGGAGGCGTCGAGGACGCCCATCCGGCCCGCGGTGCCGGCGCCCGCGTAGACGAGGCGGCCGCCGCGCGACATGCGCTCGGCGATGCCGTCGATCGCGGCGGAGATCTGGGGGAGCTGTGCCGCTACCGCGGTGGGCACGGTGGCGTCCTCGCCGTTCATCAGCTTGGCGATCTCCAGGGTGGAGAGCTGGTCGATCTCGGCGAGTTCGGGGCGGAACGCCTCGGTGGTGAGGGTGTCGAGCTGGGCGCGGAGGTCGGCGTAGGTGGCGTCCGCGTCGGGGGTGGCGGTCATCGTCAGGGTGCGGCTCTCTGTGCGGCGGGAGGGGTTTGTTGCGGTGGGGCGGCGTTGCGGTCTCGGGGCGCTGCTCCGGACCCCGCGGGCTCTCGTCCAAGAGCGGGGCTTGAATTGCCGGCACCCGCCACCGTTGGGGGCGCATAGGCGCTCAAGGAGCGGAAGTTGCGACAATCAAGCCCCGCCGGCGATTGAGGCGCGGGGTCCGGGGCGGAGCCCCGTGGCGGTGCGGCGGGTATCACGGGCGGCCGCCCCGCGGAGTGGACTGATGCCGGTGGGCCAGTGCCTCGTACGACGCGGAGAGGGCGGGCGCCGCCGTCTCGTACGTGCGTTGGGCGATGCCCACGAAGAGGCAGTCCACGACCAGCAGCTGGCTGGTCCGGGAGGACATCGCCGCGGGACGCAGCTCGCTCTCGCGGGCGATGGACGTGGTCAGTATGTGGTCCGCGTACTGGGAGACCGGGCTGCGCGGGCGGCCGGTGATCGCGATCGTGGTGGCGCCGTGCTCGAACGCGACCCGCAGCGGTTCGATCACGTCGCCGGTCGTGCCGGAGTGGGTGATCGCCACCGCCACGTCCCCCGGGCGGAGCGTCACCGCGTTGTGGACGGCCAGGTGCGGATCGGAGTGCGCGTACGCGTGCCGGCCGATGCGCAGCAGCTTCTGCGCGAGGTCCTGGGCGACGAGGCCGGAGGCCGCCATGCCGTAGATCTCGACGCGGCCCGCGCTCGCCATGGCGGTCACGGCGGCGCCGAGCTGCGCGGTATCGAGTCCGGCGGCGGTGTCGGCGAGGGTCTGCTGCTCGTCGTAGGCGAGCTTGGCGACGACGTCGGTCAGCGGGTCGTCGACGGCGATGTCCGCGGTGACGGCGGGCGCCCGGCCCGACTGCTGCTGGGCGGCGAGCCCGGCGAGCGCCAGGCGCAGGTCCCGGTAGCCGGGGTAGCCGAGGATGCGGGCGGTGCGCACCACCGTGGCCTCGCTGGTGCCGGTGAGCTCGGCGAGTCCGGTGACGGTCAGCGCGGCGCACCCGGCCGGGTCCCCGGCGACCGCCTCGGCGACCCGCTGCATGGACCGGGTCATCGAGGGCGCGAGGGTGCGCACCTTGGCGGCGAGGGCCGCGGGGGCGGGCGGCGCGTCCCCGCCGAAACTTTCCTTCACGTCATTGCTCACGTATTGAAAGATATTTTCGGGCGGGGTCGCGGTCAAGAGTCCTTCGACCGTGCCGTATGGCACACAATTGGTTGCATGGACACCATCAGCCCCTTGGAGCAGGCCCTGCACGCGGCCCGCGCGCTCGTGCTCGCGGACCTGAAGGCGGGCGACGTCGCGGACCCGGACATCGTCTCGCTGGTGGAGGAGTCGATCGTCTCGCGGCGCTGGTGGGTGGAGCAGTGGCCGGAGGGTGTGGAGTTCGTGACCGGTCTCGTCGCCCAGGACGTCAAGGACGGAATCCTGGAGCGGCACGGCCGCTGGCCGCTGTGCCCGGTGTGCGGCCCCGGCTCGGGCGCGGAGGCCCCGCACGCGCTGGACGTCGAGCCGGAGCTGGGCGCGGACCCGCACTGGGTGTGCTCGGAGGCGGGCGTCACGGTGGCGCCGGTCGGGGGCCTCGGCTCGGTGGCGGGGTGACGTTCTCTTGACGGTCTACATCGATCCGCCGAACTGGCCGGGGCACGACCGCATGTGGTCGCACCTGGTCAGCGATGTCTCGTACGACGAACTCCACGCGTTCGCCGAGCGGTTGGGGGTGCCGCCGCGCGCCTTCGAGCGCGACCACTACGACATCCCGTCGCACCGGTACGCGGACGCGGTGCGTGCGGGGGCCGTCGAGGTCGGCTCGAAGGAACTGGTCCGCAGACTTACGGAGGCGGGCCTGCGCAGGCCTAAGGGGCGGCCCTGGTGAGGTCGGGAACCGCCGGGCTGCTGCCCGATCCCGTCACGACCTTCGACGCCGTACGCCGGTGCAGCCGTACCGACACCACGGTCAACGCCAGCGCGAGCACCGTCATTGCGCCGCCGGCCCAGGCGGTCGCCGGATACCCGAGACCCGCGTCGATGACCGTGCCGCCGAGCCAGGGACCACCCGTGTTGCCCAGGTTGAACGCGGCGGTCGTGGTGGCGCCCGCAAGGGTGGGTGCGGCGCCCGCGACGTTGAACATCCGGGCGTTGAGGGCCGGCGCCGTGTAGAACGCGGAGAAGCCGAGCAGGAACGACAGGGCCACCGCCGCGACCGCGAAGTGGCCCAGCACGGCGAGCGCCGCGAGGAACACGGTGGACGCGGTGATGCCGGTCAGCAGCACCCCGAAGAGGTGCGCGTCGGCGATCCGCCCGCCCAGCGTCGTACCGGCGAGCGCGCCGATGCCGAACAGGGCGAGGACGGCCGGGACCCAGCCCTCGGGCAGGCCCGCGACGTCCGTCAGGAGCGGCGACAGGTAGCTGAACGCGCAGAACACGCCGCCCGCGGCGAGCGCGGTGACCGCGATGGAGAGCCAGACCTGCCGGTCGCCGTAGATGCTCAACTCCCGCTTCAGGCGCGGCCGTTCGGCGGGCAGCGGGATCTTCGGGACGAGCGTCACGATGCCGACAAGGGCGATCGCCGAGGCGGCGCCCACCGCCCAGAACGCGGCGCGCCAGCCGAGGCCCTCGCCGAGGAACGCGCCCGCGGGGACGCCGAGCACGTTCGCGATCGACAGGCCGCCGATCATCACGGCCATGGCGCGGGCCCGCTGGTTCACCGGCACCATCGCGATGGCGACGGCCGCGCCCACCGCCCAGAACCCGGCGCAGGCGAGGGCCGAGACGACACGGGACGCGAACAGGACGGCGTACGAAGGGGCGAGCGCGCCCGCGACCTGGCCGAGGCCGAACACCGTGATGAGCGAGATCAGGGTGGTGCGGCGGGGCAGGCGCAGCGTCGCCACGGCGAGC
The DNA here is from genome assembly GCF_042730865.1 of Streptomyces sp. NPDC059897. Taxonomy (NCBI): domain Bacteria; kingdom Bacillati; phylum Actinomycetota; class Actinomycetes; order Kitasatosporales; family Streptomycetaceae; genus Streptomyces; species Streptomyces sp. NPDC059897. The sequence goes on from NZ_JBHWKQ010000056.1 coordinate 8,036, forward strand.
AGCGGGGCGCCGACCACCATGCCGATCGCGAAGGCCGAGATCAGCAGCCCGGCCTGCGGGATCGTGACGTTCATGTCGTCGGCGACCGCGGGAAGGATCCCGGAGAGCATGAACTCGCTGGTCCCGAGGGCGAAGACGCTCAGGCCGAGGATGTAGACGGCGACGGGCATCCGGGCGTTGGAGCGGGGGACTGGGGAGCCGGGGGAGTCCGGACTGGGCTGTGGGGACATGTAAGGAGCCAACCGGGGTGTCACGGGTGGCATTCCCGGACCGGCGTGTCGTGGCGCATCGTTCGTACGCCGTTCACACGCATCGCTCCGCGCGCCGCCGCACGTACCTCCCCGCGCCGGGTCAGGGAGTGAGCAGGTCCAGCTCGGCCGTCAGGTTCTCGCGGGCGGCGGACTCCCAGTGGGACCTGCCGTACGGGGTGCGGAACAGCCGTGGCAGGCCGAGGAGCTGGCGCAGCACCCCGGCGCGCCCCTCGCGGAACGCCTCGTCCGGCACGAAGGCGTACTCCTCGCGGACGGCCTTGGTGTACGCGGCGTAGGCGGGTGCGGGCGCGGCCAGGATCGCCAGGTCGGCATCGCACAGGGCCTCGCCGTCGGCGTCGTCCTCGACCGGGTCGTGGGTGACGGTGAGCAGGACGAGGCGGACCACCTCGGCGACGTCGGTGGGGCTCAACCCGGCCTCGGCCAGCGCGCGTTCGGCGAGGGCGGCGGACCGCTCCTCGTTCTCCGAGCGGTCGGGCCGGTACACCGCGTCGTGGAACCAGGCCGCGAGCCGCACGAGCTCGGGCCGCTCCGCGTGCTCCTCCAGCGTGTCGATGTGGTCGAGCACCGCCGTCAGATGGTCGACCGTGTGGTACTTCCGCTGCGGCTCGGACCACCGGGCCAGGAGATTGTCGGCGTACGGATACGGGTCGAGGCCCGCGTCCGCGGTCGCGGCGCGCAGGCTGCGGGCCCAGCGCTCACGCAGTTCCGGGAAGGCCGTGGAGTCGTGGTCCGTCATGGAGTCGAGCCTAGACCCCGACATCCGCGAGCCCGAGCTGTGGCCAAATCAAGCCCCGCCGGCGTTTGAGGCGCGGGGCCCGGGGCGGAGCCCCGCGACCGGCGGACGGTCGACCGGAAGAAAACCGTTAGCCCCGGCGGCAGCCGTCCCGTACACTCGCCCGTCTGCCCGCCTCCCTGCGCCGCCCCTCGACGGCCGGCCGGAGCGCCGCCGACCGGACGGAAACCGGCCGGGACGTTGTATTCGCGTACCTGGATCCGGAGGCAGCACCCCGTGAGCACGTCACCGTCGTCGTCCGCGCCCTCGACCTCACCACTCGATCGCGAGCGCACGCACCTGGTCTCGTCCCGCTCCGCCCTGCGCGCGATGCGCGAGGACGCGGAGGCGCTCGACATCCGCGACGTCACCGCGAACTGGGTGAACGCCGAGGTGCTCCAGCACCAGATCGACGAGCGGATCAAGGCGCTCGCCGACCTCAGCCACACCCCGCTGTTCTTCGGGCGCCTCGACTATCTGCACGCACCGGGCGCGGACGTCGCCGAGGGCGCCGAGGGCGAGAAGTTCTACATCGGGCGGCGCCACGTGCACGACGCCGAGGGCGACCCGATGGTCATCGACTGGCGCGCGCCCGTCTCCCAGCCCTTCTACCGGGCCTCCAAGAAGAATCCGATGGACGTCGCGCTGCGCCGCCGCTTCGGATACACGGGCGGCGACCTCACCGCGTACGAGGACGAGCACCTCACCGACCCGTCGGAGGCGGAGCAGACCAGCAAGCTGCTCCAGCAGGAGATCGAGCGGCCGCGCGTCGGGCCGATGCGCGACATCGTTGCCACCATCCAGCCGGAGCAGGACGAGATCGTCAGGAGCGGGCTCGCCGGGTCCGTGTGCGTGCAGGGCGGCCCCGGCACCGGAAAGACGGCGGTGGGCCTGCACCGCGTCGCGTACCTCCTGTACGCGCACCGGGAGCGCCTCGCCCGCACCGGCACCCTGGTGATCGGCCCGAACGCTTCCTTCCTCCACTACATCGAGCAAGTGCTGCCCGCGCTGGGCGAGTTGGAGGTCAAGCAGGCGACGGTGGACGACCTCGTCGCACACGTGGAGGTGCGGGGCGTCGACGAGCCCGCCGCCGCCCTGGTGAAGGGCGACGCGCGGATGGCCGAGGTGCTGCGGCGGGCGCTGCGCTCGCACATCGCGCTGCCGGGCGAAGGGCTCGTGGTGGTGCGCGGCTCGCGCCGCTGGCGCGTCCCCTCCTACGAACTGGAGGAGATCGTCCGGGAGTTGATGGCCCGCGACATGCGGTACGGGGCCGCGCGCGAGGCGCTGCCGCAGCGGATCGCGCACGCCGTGCTCGTGCAGATGGAGCGCGCGGGCGAGGCGCCCGACGACCGGGTGCAGAACGCGGTGGCGCGCAACGCCGCGGTGAAGGCCCTGGTCAAGGAGGTGTGGCCGGCCGTCGACCCGGCGAAGCTGGTGCTGCGGCTGCTGTCGGACGCGGACTTCCTCGCGGAGCACGCGGCCGGGCTGCTCGACGAGGACGAGCAGAAGACGGTGCTGTGGGCCAGGCCCGCGCGGAGCGTGAAGAGCGCCAAGTGGGCGGCCGCAGACGCCGTGTTGATCGACGAGGCGATGGATCTGATCGGGCGGACGCACTCGCTCGGCCATGTGGTGCTGGACGAGGCACAGGACCTGTCGCCCATGCAGTACCGGGCCGTCGGGCGGCGCGCGACGACGGGCTCGGTGACGGTGCTCGGGGACCTGGCGCAGGGCACGACGCCGTGGGCGACGCGGAGCTGGGACGAGGCGCTGGCCCACCTCGGGAAGGCGGACGCGGTGGTCGAGGAGCTCACGGCGGGCTTCCGCGTCCCGACGGACGTCATCACGTACGCGTCGCGGCTGCTGCCGGAGATCGCGCCGGGGCTCACGCCGGTGGCGTCGGTCCGGGAGAACCCGGGGGCGTTCGAGGTGCGGGAGGTGTCCGGGGACGGGGACGTGGTGGCGGCGTGCGTCGAGGCGCTGCGGAACGAGGGGTCGGTCGGGCTCATCGCGGCGGACGCGCGGTGCGGAGCGCTTGGCGCGGCGCTGGCGGAGGGCGGGTTGCGGTACCTCGCCCCGGGCGAGGAGACGACGGCGGAGGCCCGCCTGACGTTGGTACCGGCGTCCCTCGCCAAGGGCCTCGAGTACGACTACGTGGTCCTGGACGAGCCGGCGGCCGTGGTCGACGGCGAGCCGGACGAGCGGACGGGCCTGCGACGCCTGTACGTGGCGCTCACGCGAGCGGTATCCGGCCTGGTGGTGACCCACGTGTCCCCCTTGCCGGGGCGGCTGACCTGACGGTGGGCGGGGGTCCCGGTGCCGCCCGGCGTCGTGGTTCGGCCCGTCGTACGTGTTGCGCGGCACCGGGGTGCCGCCTTGCCCACCCTGCCGCCCTAGGCGGCAGATTGCCCAAGGCGGTGGCGGCCGACCGCAAGGGGTGGGGAGCCGTTCCGGCGGCGGGTTGGCCAAGGCGGCGGCGGCCGACCGCGGTGGGTGGGGAGCCAGGGTTGCGGCGGATTGGCCAAGGCGGTGGCGGCTACCCGCAACCGTTGCGGCACCCTGTGGGGCCGACGCCCCCGGAGGGGGCGGGTGGGTGGGAAATTGGGCGGCGGCACGGGCCGGGCGGTGCGGGTAGGTGAATCAAGCCCCTGCGGCGATTGAGCAGCGGGGTCCGGGGCGGAGCCCCGATCTTTTCCAGCCCCGCCGGCGATTGAGGCGCGGGGTCCGGGGCAGCGCCCCGAGGCGTAGGGGCGGCTAGCCGTCCAGCGCCTCCCGCCACACCCGCACCGCATCCGCCGAAACAGGGGCCGACCAACCCGCGGGGCGACTCGCCCCGCCGATGTGGAACGCCGACACCCCCGCCGCCCGCAACCCCGCCACATGGTCCAGGCGGAGCCCCCCGCCCACCAGGATCTGCTGCTCGTACCCCGGCTCGCCGGAAGCCGCGCGGGCCGCCTCCGCGAGGAGCATGTCGAGCCCCGCGTCCACCCCGTCCGCCGACCCGGCGGTGAGGTACGTGTCGAGCCCCGGCAGCTCGGCCAACTGCTTGCGCAGCGCGTCACGATCGGCGGCCCGGTCGATCGCCCGGTGGAACGTCCACCGGCAGCCGTCCAGCTCCGCCACGAGCGATTCCACCGCGGCCAGGTCGGGACCACCCTGCTCGTCGAGGAACCCGAGCACGAACTCGTCCGCCCCCGCCGCCCGCAGCGCCTTCGCGGCACGTACGAGCGCGCCCGTGTCGCCCGCCGCGAACCCGTCCGTCAGTCGCAGCATCACGCGCAGCCGGATGTCCACGGCCTCGCGGATCGCGGAGAACGTCTCCACGGACGGCGTGAGCCCGTCCGCCGCCATGTCCGTGACCAGCTCGAGCCGGTCCGCACCCCCGGCCTGAGCGGCGACCGCGTCCTCGGCGTCGAGGGCGATCACCTCCAGGACTGCACGCTCGCTCATGAGGCTCCAGACAGGTCTAGTCCAATGGTCCGCCTGCCCACTTTACGCCGAGGGCCCCGCGAGCGCGAGCACTCCCCGCCGTGCCGTCGACCCGCTTGCGCAAGGTACCCCCAGGGGGTATAACTGGATCACGTTGAGAGGTACCCATAGGGGGTACGCGGAACGTACTCGGCCACATCCCGCAATCGAGGAGGCACCATGTCGGCGCAAACAGTCGTCCCGCCCGAACAGGTGGAACTGGCCATCGGCGGCATGACCTGCGCATCGTGCGCCGCCCGTGTCGAGAAGAAGCTGAACCGCATGGACGGCGTCGAGGCGACCGTCAACTACGCGACCGAGAAGGCCAAGGTCAGCTACGCGGAAGGGGTCGAGGTCGCGGACCTCATCGCCACCGTCGAGGCCACGGGGTACACGGCGAAGCCGCCAGCTCCCCCCGCCCCGCCCGCCGAATCCGCGCAGGACGGGCCGGTAGAGGAAACGGAGGAGGACAGCCGCGAACTGCGCACGCTGCGCGAGCGGCTGATCACTTCCATCGTGCTCGCGGTGCCCGTCATCGCGATGTCGATGATCCCGGCCCTCCAGTTCGAGTACTGGCAGTGGCTGTGCCTGACCCTCGCTGCCCCTGTCGTCGTGTACGCGGCCTGGCCCTTCCACAAGGCCGCCTTCACCAACGCGCGGCACGGCGCCGCGACGATGGACACGCTGGTCTCGGTCGGGGTGTCCGCCGCGTTCCTGTGGTCCCTGTGGGCGCTGTTCTTCGGCACGGCCGGCATGCCCGGCATGACGCACCCCTTCGAGCTGACCATCGCCCGCACCGACGGCGCAGGGAACATCTATCTGGAGGCCGCCGCGGGCGTCACCGCGTTCATCCTCGCGGGCCGCTACTTCGAGGCGCGCTCCAAGCGGAAGGCCGGCGCCGCGCTCCGGGCGTTGCTGCACCTGGGCGCCAAGGACGTGACCGTCGTACGGGACGGCGGGCGCCACGAGACCGTACCCGTGGGCGAGTTGAAGGTCGGGGACCGGTTCCTCGTGCGGCCCGGCGAGAAGATCGCCACGGACGGCAAGGTCGTCGAGGGCTCCTCCGCCGTGGACGCCTCCATGCTCACCGGCGAGTCGGTGCCCGTGGAGGTCGCGACTGGCGACGCCGTCACGGGGGCCACGCTGAACGTCGGCGGGCGGCTCGTCGTCGAGGCCACCCGCGTCGGCGCCGACACCCAGCTCGCCCGGATGGCGAAGCTCGTCGAGGACGCGCAGAACGGCAAGGCCGCGGCCCAGCGGCTCGCCGACAGAATCTCCGCGGTGTTCGTCCCGATCGTCATCCTGCTCTCCCTCGCCACGCTCGCCTTCTGGCTGCTCAAGGGGGACGGGCTGACCGCCGCCTTCACCGCCGCCGTCGCCGTACTGATCATCGCCTGCCCGTGCGCCCTCGGCCTCGCGACGCCCACCGCCCTCATGGTCGGCACCGGCCGCGGCGCCCAGCTCGGCGTACTGATCAAGGGCCCGGAGGTCCTGGAGACCACCCGCAAGGTCGACACGATCGTCCTCGACAAGACCGGCACCGTCACCACCGGCCGGATGGCGCTGCTCGGCGCGCACACCGCCGAGGGCGTCGAGCGGGCCGAAGTGCTGCGCCTCGCCGGTGCCCTTGAGCATGCGTCCGAGCACCCCATCGCGCAGGCCGTGGCGACGGGGGCGGCCGCCGAGGTCGGCACGCTGCCCACCCCTGAGGACTTCGTGAACGTCGCCGGGCTCGGCGTCCAGGGCGTCGTGGACGGACACGCGGTGCTGGTCGGCCGCGAGCAGCTGCTCAAGCAGTGGGAGATCCACCTCCCGGAGGCGCTCGCGAAGGCGAAGGCCGAGGCCGAGACGGCAGGACGGACGGCGATCGCCGTGGCCTGGGACGGCGAGGCACGCGCGGTCCTGGAGGTCGCCGACGCGGTCAAGGAGACCAGCGCGGAGGCCGTCCGGCGGCTGCGCGGGCTCGGCCTGCGACCGGTGCTGCTGACCGGGGACAACGAGGCGGTGGCCCGTTCCGTGGCGGCGGAGGTCGGCATCACGGACCCGGCGGACGTCATCGCGGAGGTCCTCCCGCAGGACAAGGTCGACGTCGTCAAGCGCCTTCAGGGCGAGGGACGTTCGGTGGCCATGGTCGGCGACGGCGTCAACGACGCGGCGGCGCTCGCGCAGGCCGACCTCGGGCTCGCGATGGGCACGGGGACGGACGCGGCGATCGAGGCCGGTGACCTCACCCTCGTACGGGGTGATCTGCGGGCGGCGGTCGACGCGATCCGGCTCTCGCGGCGGACGCTGAACACCATCAAGAGCAACCTGTTCTGGGCCTTCGCCTACAACGTGGCGGCGCTGCCGCTCGCCGCGGCGGGGCTGTTGAACCCGGTGATCGCGGGGGCGGCGATGGCGTTCTCCTCGGTGTTCGTGGTCGGCAACAGCCTGCGGCTCCGCCGGTTCAAGGGGCAGGTGTCGTAGGCCCGGTGTCGTAGACCGGAAGGGCGCCGTAAGGGGCGGTACAGTCGCCGGACTGTGACCGCCCCTTCACGCTGTGCGTACGCCCTTGTGTCCCTGTCCGTCGCTGCGCTGGCCGCGCTCTGCGCGCTGCGGGGGCTGCCCATGGCGGACGTGCTCGTCTACCGGGCCGAGGGGGCCGCCGTGCTCGCCGGCGGGGGCGATCTCTACGGGTTCACCGTCACGGAGTGGCGGCTGCCCGCCACCTACCCGCCGTTCGCCGCGCTGCTCTTCGCGCCGACCGCGTGGGTGCCGCTCCCCGTGCTCAAGGGGGCCTTCCTCCTCGGCAACATCGCGCTGGTCGTCGCCCTGGTGCGGCTGTCCTGCCGGTTCGCGGGGCTGCGGGTGCCGTGGGCGGTGGTGTGCGGGGCCGCCGCGCTCGCGCTGTGGCTCGAACCCGTCTTCCAGACGGTGCTGTTCGGGCAGATCAACCTCGCCCTCGCCTGCCTGATCCTCTGGGACCTCACCCGGCCGCCCGGCGCGCCCGGCAAGGGCGTCGCGCTCGGCATCGCGACGGGCATCAAGCTCACGCCCGCTGTCTTCATCGTCTATCTGTTCCTCGCGGGAAGGCGGCGGGAGGCGGCGCACGCGGTCGCCGGATTCGCCGGCACGGTCGTGGTGGGCGCGCTAGTCCTGCCGTACGCCAGTGGGGAGTTCTGGGCGCGGCGGCTGTACGAGACGGGGCGGGTCGGCAAGGCGTGGATCGTCGACAACCAGTCCTTGCAGGGGCTTGTGGCGCGGGTGCTGCACACCGCCGAACCGGGGTTGTGGTGGGCCGTGCCGGCCGGGATCGTCGCGGTGGCGGGGCTGTACGCGGCGCGGCGCCAGTCGGCTGCCCGTGGGGTGATCCTTGCGGCCTTCACGGCGCTACTGGTCTCGCCCATCAGCTGGTCGCACCACTGGGTGTGGTGCGTGCCGCTGATCGCGGTGGTGTGGTCGGAGGGCCACCGCCGCGCGGCGTGGGCGCTGGCGGCCCTCTTCACGTCCCGCACGATGTGGCTCCTGCCCCACGAGGGCAACTTGGACCTCCACCTCACGTGGTGGCAGCAACCCCTGGCTTCTCCGTACACCCTGGTCGGCTGCACCGTGCTCTGGGCCTACCGCCATGCGCACGCGGCACCGTGCGCCGCCTTGCCCACCCTGCCTTCCCCAAGCTCTCCGACAAGCTCCGAGCAGGGGAGACCCCATTAGGCGGCAGATTGCCCAAGGCGGTGACGACCCTGACGCCACGTCCGAACGCGGGCCGACCTCGCCCGCCAGGGGCGGGGAGCCGGACCTGGCGGCGGCTCGCTCAGGCGGGGCGGCACCCCGCGAGGCCGACGCCCCCGGAGGGGGGCGGGTGGGTGGGAGATGAGCGGGGCAACGGAGTCCCCCCGTGGGGCCGCGGGCCAACTCGAGCCCCAGCGACGGGTGAGCAAATTCAAGCCCCTGCGGCGATTGAGCAGCGGGGTCCGGGGCGGAGCCCCGAGACCGTAACGCCGGTTCGGCAATGACAGCCCCGCCGGCGTTTGAGGCGCGGGGTCCGGGGCGGAGCCCCGTGACCCGAGGGCGGTCGACCGCAACAAGGACGACGGGTCAGCTCTCCGCGAGGAGTTCGTCCGCGTCGACGATCCGGTAGGCGTACCCCTGCTCCGCCAAGAACCGCTGGCGGTGCGCCGCGAAGTCCTGGTCGATGGTGTCCCGGGCCACGACCGAGTAGAACCGCGCCTCGTGCCCGTCGGCCTTCGGGCGCAGCACGCGGCCGAGACGCTGGGCCTCCTCCTGCCGCGAACCGAACGTGCCCGACACCTGGATGGCGACGGTGGCCTCCGGCAGGTCGATGGAGAAGTTGGCGACCTTGGAGACGACCAGGACGGAGATCTCGCCCTCCCGGAACGCGTCGAACAGCTTCTCGCGCACCGCGTTCGTCGTCTCGCCCTTGATGACCGGCGCGTCCAGGTGCTCGCCCAGCTCGTCGAGCTGGTCGATGTACTGGCCGATGACGAGCGTCTGCTCCCCCTGGTGCTTGCGCACCAGCGCCTCCGTCACCTTCTGCTTCGTCGCCGTCGTCGCACAGAACCGGTACTTCTCCTCGGCCTCCGCGGTGGCGTACGCGAGCCGCTCGGAGTCCGTCAGGTTCACCCGGACCTCGACGCAGTCGGCGGGCGCGATGTACCCCTGCGCCTCGATCTCCTTCCACGGAGCGTCGAACCGCTTGGGCCCGATCAGCGAGAAGACGTCGGACTCGCGCCCGTCCTCACGTACGAGCGTCGCCGTCAGACCGAGCCGCCGCCGCGCCTGCAGATCGGCCGTGAACTTGAAGACCGGCGCGGGCAGCAGATGCACCTCGTCGTACACGACCAGACCCCAGTCGCGGGAGTCGAACAGCTCCAGGTGCGGATACACACCCTTCCGCTTCGTCGTGAGGACCTGGTACGTGGCGATGGTGACCGGGCGGATCTCCTTCTTCGTACCGCTGTACTCGCCGATCTCGTCCTCGGTGAGCGAGGTCCGCTTCACGAGCTCGTGCTTCCACTGCCGCGCGGAGACGGTGTTCGTGACGAGGATCAGCGTGGTCGCCTTCGCCTCGGCCATGGCCCCGGCGCCGACCAGCGTCTTACCGGCGCCGCACGGCAGCACGACGACACCGGAACCGCCGTGCCAGAAGTTCTCGACCGCCTGCTTCTGGTACGGCCGCAGCGACCACTCGCTCTCGTCGAGCGCGATCTCGTGCGCCTCGCCGTCCACGTACCCGGCGAGGTCCTCGGCGGGCCAGCCCAGCTTCAGCAGCGTCTGCTTGATCTGCCCGCGCTCGGAGGGGTGCACGGCGACGGTGTCGGCGTCGATCCGGGCGCCGACCAGCGGCTGGATCCGCTTCGAGCGGAGGATCTCCTCCAGGACCGGCCGGTCGGTGCTCGTGAGCACCAGCCCGTGAGCCGGGTGCTTGCTGAGCGTGAGCCGCCCGTAGCGGTCCATCGTCTCGGCGATGTCGACGAGCAGCGCGTGCGGCACGGGGTAGCGGGAGAACTCCACCAGCGCGTCCACGACCTGCTCCGCGTCGTGCCCGGCGGCCCGCGCGTTCCACAGCCCGAGCGGCGTCACCCGGTAGGTGTGGATGTGCTCGGGAGCCCGCTCCAGTTCGGCGAACGAGGCGATGGCCCGGCGGCAGGCGTCGGCCTTCTCGTGGTCGACCTCGAGGAGCAGGGTCTTGTCGCTCTGGACGATGAGTGGACCGTTCACGTACGCACTTCCTTCCGCACGGGCCAAACGTCCAGTGTGCCGCATCCCGGCAGACGGGTGGCGTCACTGGTCGGAGAGCTCCGCCACCCCCGTCACCCGGTGCAGCGGATACGTGCGGACCTCGTCGGCCGTGTGGTCGTACGCCGTGACGAAGCCGCCCTCGACGCGGACGGGGGCGATGACGCGCTGGCTCGCGGCGCCCTCCGCGTTGACGTAGCCGATCCACAGGGCCTCGCCGGTCAGGACCGCGGCCTGCATCGTGGCGAGGGTCTCGGCGGAGCCGGTGCGCGGCAGCTCGCCGTTGCCGGGGTGGGCCGGGGCCTGCTTGCGGGGGGCCGTGGAGGCGGCGTCGCCCGCGCGGATCGCCCGCAGCGCCGCGTCGATGAGCGTGTCGTCGGGCAGCGGCGGGCCGTCGGGCACCGGGTCGGGCGCAGTGCGGGGCGGCGTGCGGTGGGCGTGCGCGCGGGCGATCAGGACGTCGCCCTCGGGGGTCTCGGCGGCCGGGGCGAAGCCCATGGAGCGCAGGCCCTCGAGGAGCGTGCCGGGGTCGGCCTGGGCCGCGAGGACGGTCGGCGCGAGGCGGCGCAGGCGCAGCGGCGCGGACCGCTTGTCCGCGAGGATCTCGCCGAGCACGGCGTCGTCGTCGCAGCGCACGTACGCGGAGGCCGCGCCGATCCGCAGATGGCCGTGGCGGCGGGCGACGTCGTCGATGAGGTAGGCGAGGGGCTGCGGGACCGGCGTACGGGAGTGCTGGGTGAGGAACGCCTGGAGGTCGGACGCGGTGCGCCCCGCGTCGAGCGCGCGGCGCACCGAGCCCGGCGTGAAGCGGTAGACCGTCGCGCCGCCCTTCGACTCGACGTCCGCGAGCACCGAGAGCGCGTCCGCGAGCGGGCGCTCCAGGGGGCCCGGCGCGACCGCGGTGAGGTCGGCCTGGAGGAGGACGTGGTCGAGCGGCTCGGGCAGCAGCGGCGCCAGCAGCTTCGCGGCGCGGGCGGCGGCGAGGGCCGCCTCGGCGGGGGTGAGGGGGTGCGGGGCGGCGTGGTCGTCGGCCTGTGGCTGGAGCAGTGCCCTGCCGTGGGCGGAGAGCGCGCCGCGGCCGGTGATGCCGAGCAGTTCGGCCTCGGCGAGCGTCCACTGGGCGAGGCGGGTGCGCAGGTCCAGGGCGGCGGGGGAGGGCCGCTCCCAGGTGAGGCGCTCGATCACCGAGTCCGGCTCGGGGGACGACCCCTCCGGCAGCTCGCCGAGCAGCAGGGCGAGGACCCGGCCGCGTACCTCGGGAGCCGCCGAACGGTCCAGGTGCGGGCCGAGCGCCGACAGCGTCCTGTCCTTGCCGTCCCGGCCGCCGACGAGCCCCGCCGTGCGGGTCGCGGGGAGCCAGGCCGCGGCGAGCCGCTCCCAGCGCTCGGCGGGCGGCAGCAGCACCCACTCGTCGTACGCGGGGGTCGCCGCGTACCGCTCGTCGGCCTCGCCGTCGGAGGCCAACAGGCCTGCCGCGTAGGCGAGTTCGACCCAGAAGGCGGCGGTCGGCTCGGGGCTGTCGAGGGCGACGGCGGTGCGCTTGAGGTCGCGGACGCTGAGGCCGCCCGCGCGCAGCACAGCGGGTCCCCCCTCGTCCCAGTCCTTCAGCAGCTCCTCCACGGTCGACACCGCCGTGTACGCCTCGGCGGCCGCGGTCGCGTCCACAACCTGTGGACGGTGCGCCGCCTTCTCCCGTACGGGGGGTGCGAGGGGCTGGAGTTCACGGTGTGCCCGGCCGCCGCGCAGGTGGAGGGCGGCCTCGCGGGGCAGCACCACGGTGCCGGGGGTGGTCGGGACGAGCAGGCCGCGGTCGAGCAACCACCGCAGGTGCGCCGCCGGTTGGGCCGTGATCTGGCCGTACGGCGGGCCCCACACGAGGCGGTTCAGCACGTCGACGGCGTCGGCCGGCGCTTCGTCGAGCAGCGCCGACATCCGCGTCGGATCGGTGAACAGGGCGGTGAGCGCGGCGATCGCCGACACGGGGTCGTGCGTGGACGGGAGTCCGGCCGCCGCGACGATCTCCTGCACGCGGCCCGGTGACATCCCGGCCGTGGCCTCGGCGACGGTCGGGCCGAGGCCCGTCGGGGACGGGTGCTGAGGGGCGGGCACGAGCAGTTCGCGGGCGGTGCGGACGAGGCGCAACTGGTCGTCGCCGCCCCAGGCGAGGGCCTGGTCGCGGAGGGTGGCGACGGCGCGGGGCAGCGCGGCGGTCGCGTCCTCGCCGGGCAGGAGGGTCTCCAGCGTCTCGTACGTCGTCGGGTCCGGGGCCACCGCGAGGGCCTGCGCCACCTGCTGCGTGAAGCGGTCCAGGCGTTCGAGGGCGCGGATCACCGAGGCGCGGGTGCCGGCGCGGGTGGCGAGCTGCGTCATGTCGTTCGGCACGGGGCCGAGCAGATCGGGGCGCGAGCGCAGGAGCGCCGCGAGGGACCCGTCGTCGCGCGCGCGGAGCGCTTCCGCGAGGGATCGGGGTGCTGCGGCGGCGGTCTGCTCGTCACTGCTCATCCCACCCACGGTAGCGGGTGCGGTTGCGGTGCCCCTTTGTTGCGGTTTGCCGGGGTGGACGGGTTTGGCGTGTTGCGGTTGGCGGGGTGGGGGACTGTTGGCCGTGTCGGGCGGTACCGGGGTGTGGTCGCTGGTCCGGGGCGGGCCCTGTGGTCTGTGCCGCGGCACCGGTCGACGTGCCCTACGCCCCCGGGGGGTTCCGGTGGGCCGGGCCCTCGGCCGCCGCACCGGCGTGGCGCCTGTCGTCTCGCTGCGCGGCGCCGATCGCCGCGACCTCCACTCGTCTCCCACCCGCCCGCCCCCTCCGGGGGCTTCGGTGGTCCGGGTCCCGGTTCCCCAACCGGCGTGGCGCCTGTCGTTTCGCGGCGCAGTGTCGGGGATGCCACGGCACGTGGACGGCGTCCGCTCGTCTCCCACCGTCCGCGCTCCGGGGGCGTCGGTGGTCCGGGCCCCGGTCGTGCGTGGGTGTGGCGCCTGCCGTCTCGCTGCGCGGCGCCGGTGGTGGCCTCCGTTCGTCTCCCACCCGCCCGCCCCCTCCGGGGGCATCGGTGGTCCGGGCCCCGGCCGGGGTGCCGGTGTGGAGCCCGTCGTTTCGTTGCGCGGCGCCGTGGGGCGTGCCCGAGACGTCGGCGCGTCGGCCGGACCAGTCGGGGAACCGGCCTCCGGCCACACACCTGGAACGTGCTTGGGGCGGATGACCGTGCCTGGTGAGGGCCGAGTTGGTCGTCGCGGGATGAAGGTGAGGCGGAGCAACCCGTTCGTGGACGAGAGGCACAAGTCCGTAGGTAGGCGGTCGGCGACCGGCAAGCGGCGGCGCAGCCCCAGGGCCAACCCCGGTGCGGCCCGCACCAACCGGAGCCCGCGCCAAACCGGAGCCCGCACAACCGGGCCCGCACAACCGGGCCCGCATCAACCGGGCCCGCATCAACCGGGCCCGCATCAACCGGGCCCGCACCAACCGAGCCCGCACCAACCGAGCCCGCCCCCTCCGGGCCGAAGCCCCCGGAGGGGGCGGGCGGGTGGGAGATGAGCGAGGAAACTGGCCCGGGAGCCGGGAGCCGGGAGCCGGGAGCCGGGAGCCGGGCACATGCCATCCGGCAACGCCCCCGGGCCCGCGCTCCCGGCACGGACGCGGGCACGGCCCTGGGGGTGCCGGGCGCCGGCCCACCCGCGCCCAACCCCGAACCCGCAGCCCCACCTACGCCGCCCCCGACCCCCGCCCACCCGCACCCGCACCCGCCGGGGACCGGGACGCGGTCTGCCGAATGCATTCGCGATACCGTCGGAACGTCAACAGCGCCACCCCGGAGGGGACTTCGTGGGGATCGAGAGTGATCAGATCGTCTTCGACTACCTGAGCAAGGTCGGAGACCTGGCCCAGTCGCGGCAATTGCCGTCGTCGGACCGTATGCGACTCGTCGCGGACCTGCGCACCGAGATCGACCGGCGCCGCGCGGCGGGCGGCGCCGAAAGCCCCGCCGCCGTCCGCAGGTTGATCGGCCGGCTCGGTACCCCGGACGAGATCGTCGCCGGTGCGAAGGACGGCGACGGCACCTACGACTTCGGCGACTCGGGCGACGACGAGCCCGACCAGACCAAGGGAACGCTCGGCCGCATCGTGCCGAAGGCCCGCGCACCCCGGGCGCCCCGCGCACCCCGTCCACCCCGCGTACGCCGCAAGGCCGCACCGGACGATCCCCACGTGGACGACGGCCCCGCCCCCGTGCATCTCGCCGGCACCGACGAACTGGGCACGGTCGAGACCGCCGACTGGTGGCGCGCCGGAGGCGGCGGCGTACCGGGCACCGAGATCGACGACGTGCCGGGCTTCGTCGGAGGCATCGAGATCCCGGACATACTCAAGCCGCCGGGTGCCGGCCCCGGCCCCGACCTCCGCAAGCGCCCGCTCCCCGAACCGGCCAGGGCCAAGGCCAAGGAAGACGAGTACGAGGACGTCGACGACGACGCCGACGACGGCGAAGAGGACGCCGCCGCCGCCGACGGCGACGCGAAGTCCGGCCCCTTCGGCGCCCGCCGCCTCTTCCGGCCCCGCCGCGTACCCCGCGCCTCCTTCGGCCGCTCCTTCACCCAGCCGTTCCTGCTGCTCGCCGCGATCGCCCTGGTCGCAGGCGCCGCGCTCGGCAACATCCTCGTGCTGCTGATCGGCTGGGCCGTCGTCTACCTGTCCCGGCAGCTGACCATGGGGCAGAAGAAGTTGGCGGTGTTCGGTCTGCCGGGGGCCGCCGTACTCGGCGGCATCGTCTGGCTGTGGGGGCGCGGCGACGGCCGGTGGGGCGATCCGATAGCCGACGGCCGGCTCAGCGGCGCGCTCGACGAGACGTGGCCGTGGGTGCTGCGGTGCGCGGCGTTCGCCTCGGCGCTCTACCTGGTGTGGCGGGCACGCTCACCCAGGCTCTAGAACCTCGTCACCCGCCCGTCGTCAAACGCCCGCCCTCAAACCCCCAGATCCGACTCCACCTCGGAGAGGATCTGCCCGGCCGCCGTGTACCCGACCCCCTGCGCCCACAGCTCGTCGTTCACGTTGTAGACCCGGCTGTCCCGCACCGCCCTGATGCCGCGCCACTGGCCGCTCGTGGTGGCCTCCGCGACCTGGGCCAGGCCCGGGTTCCCGTACGTGGACGTGAAGATCGCGTCCGCGTCCGCCCTGCCGATCCGCTCGGCCCCCACGTCGTACGAGAGCCCGCCCCTGGCCTGCTTCGTGATCGCCGGGCGGCCGAGGCCGACGTCGGACAGGACCGTGGCGGCGGGGGTCCGCCCGCCGAGGATGCGGATGTCGGAGCCCGCGACGAAACGGACGATGTTGACCTCGGTCCGTGCCGCCGCGCCCGCGCCGCCGACGGCCTTGGTGACGGCGGCGGCGTGCTTCTTGTACGTGGCCGCGACCTGCCGGGCCCGCGTCTTCTCGCCGAGCGCGTCGGCGTGCACGCGGAAGTTCTGCTTCCAGGCGGCGTCGGAGGCCCCGGTGAGGACGGTGGGAGCGATGGCGGTCAGCTGCTTGTAGCGGCGGCCGTCGTGGGCCTTGTCGCCGATGATCAGGTCGGGCTTCAGCGCGGCGATCTTCTTGAGGTCGGGGTTGTTCCGCTCGCCGACCTCGGTGATGCCCTTGGTCTTCGACGCCGGAAGGTACGAGGGGAAGGGCTGCTCGGTGCCGGACCCGGCACCGGGCCCGGTGGCGCCCACGGGCCGTATGCCGAGGGTGATCGCCGAGTCGAGCCCGGCGGTGTTCAGGACGACCACGCGCTCGGGGAGGTTCTTGACCTTGACGCCGCCCATGGCGGTGTCGACCGTGTGGCTGCCGGAGGCCTTGGCGGTGGGCTTGGCGGCGCTCCCGCCGTCGTCCGAGCTGCAGGCGGAGAGGGCGAGCGCGAGGGCGAGTGCGAGCGCGGCACCGAGGGCGGGGCGGGTGTGGTTCATGGGCGCCCATGGTGCCCCTGGGATCGCCCACGGGGAAGCCGTCACCATGCAGATCCCCCACGAGGAAGCCGTCACCAGCCGCCGCCACGCAGATCGCCCGCCGGGAGGCCGTCGCCGTACGGTGACCGTGACCGTGACCGTGACCGTGATCGGCTTCGGGGGAGCCGTCGTCGGAGAGGCAGAATGGGTGCCATGGCTCCCCACGCAGATCCCACGTCCGCCGGGCTCACCGGCCCCACCGTCGGCTTCGATCTCGACATGACGCTGATCGACTCCCGGCCCGGCATCCGCGCCACCTGGGTCGCGCTGTCCGAGGAGACCGGGATGCGGATCGACGCGGATCTGATCGTCTCGCGCCTGGGGCCGCCGCTGACCGAGGAGTTGGCGTACTGGTGCCCGCCGGAGGAGATCCCGGCGATGGCCGACCGCTACCGTGAGATGTATCCCACATACGCGATCACGCCGACGCTGCCGATGCCCGGCGTGCGCGAGACCATCGCCGCCGTGCACGCGGCGGGCGGCCGGGCCGTCGTCGTCACCGCCAAGTACGAGCCGAACGCCAAGCTGCACCTCGCGCACCTCGGCATCGACGCGGACGCCGTCATCGGCGACCTGTGGGCCGAGGGCAAGGGCCACGCGCTGCGCGAGCACGGCGCGAGCATCTACGTCGGCGACCATGTCGGCGACGTCCGCGGGGCGCGCACCGCGGAGGCGCTGTCCGTGGGCGTGACGACCGGACCGTGCGACGCCGCCGAACTGCGGGAGGCCGGCGCCGACGTGATCCTCGACGACCTGACCGGGTTCCCGGCCTGGCTGGCGGGTTACGTGGCGGAGCGCGCCTGACGGCGCTGGGCGGCGATGCCCCGCAGTACGCCCGCCGCGGCCATGACGAAGCCGACGCCCATCAGCATGCACACCGCGTAGGAAATGGGCGGGAACGGGTCGGTGCCGAGGAACAGCGGAGCCATCGTGACGAGGGTGGCGATCGCCCCCAGGACGAAGACGATGCCGCCGGCTTTCACGAGGCCGTCGCCGGGGCCGGTCTCGGCCACCGCGGAATTGGCTTTGGTTTTGTCGCGCACTCCACCAGGGTAGTTCCCAGCGCAGAGAGACAAACACGGGCCGAGCACAGACGGGCGGAGACCGGCGGGCGAACCCTCGGGCGACACCTTGTCACCGGGCCCGAGACCAATAGTCTTGGTGACGGCGGGTCGGACCACGGCCCGCTGTCCTGCTATCCAGCCGCTTTATCCCAGCGATTTCTTCTAGTACGAGGACGAGGACTTCACGTGCCTACCGGCAAGGTCAAGTGGTTCAACAGCGAGAAGGGCTTCGGCTTCCTCTCCCGCGACGACGGCGGCGACGTCTTCGTGCATTCCTCCGTACTTCCCGCAGGCGTGGACGCCCTCAAGCCCGGCCAGCGCGTCGAGTTCGGGGTGGTCGCAGGACAGCGCGGCGACCAGGCGCTCTCGGTCACCATCCTCGACCCGACGCCCTCGATCGCGGCCGCCCAGCGCCGCAAGCCGGACGAACTGGCATCGATCGTCCAGGACTTGACGACGCTGCTCGAGAACATCACGCCGATGCTGGAGCGCGGCCGGTACCCGGAGAAGACGGCGGGCAAGAAGATCGCCGGTCTGCTCCGGGCGGTGGCGGACCAACTGGACGTCTGACGCGCGACCTACGACGGGCTACGGGAAGGACAGCGCGTCCGGCGCGAGCGCCGGGACCAGGCCTTCGGCGGCGGCCCGGGTCAGCAGCCCGCGGATCGCCGCGTAGCCGTCCTCGCCGAGGTCGGCCGTGAACTCGTTGACGTACAGGCCGATGTGCTGGTCGGCGACGGCCGGGTCCATCTCCTGCGCGTGCTCCATGACGTAACCGCGGCTGGCCTCGGGGTCCTCCCAGGCCATCCGCACCGAGGTGCGCACGGCGTCCGCGTACGAGCGCAGCTTCTCCGCGCCCAGGTCACGGCGGGCGATGATCGCGCCGAGCGGGATCGGCAGGCCCGTCGTGGCCTCCCAGTGCTCGCCCATGTCGGCGAGCTTGTGCAGGCCGTAGTTCTGGTACGTGAAGCGGGCCTCGTGGATGACGAGCCCGGCGTCGATCTTGCCGTCGCGCACGGCGGGCATGATCTCGTGGAACGGCATGACGACGATCTCGCCGACGCCGCCACCGGGGACGACGTCGGCCGCCCACAGCCGGAACAGCAGGTACGCGGTCGAGGTCTCGCTCGGCACCGCGACGCGCTTGTCGGACAGGTCCACGCCCGCCTCGCGGGTGAGGACCAGCGGGCCGCAGCCGCGGCCGAGCGCGCCGCCGCACGGCAGCAGCGCGTAGTCGTCGAGGACGTACGGCAGGACCGCGTACGACACCTTGAGGAGCTCGTAGGCGTCCTCGCGGCGCTCGGCGACGCCGTTGGTGATGTCGATGTCGGCGAAGGTCACGTCGAGCGCGGGGGCGCCGGGGACGCGGCCGTGGGCCCAGGCGTCGAAGACGAACGTGTCGTTCGGGCAGGGCGAGAAAGCGATGCGGGCGGTCTCGGCCCCCGCTGCGGTGTCGGTCATGTGTTCTTCCAACTCTCCAGTACGGGCGCGGTCTTCCCGAACGCGGAGGCCAGCGCGGCGAGCGCGTCACCGATGCGCCAGGCGTCGCGGTCGCGGGGGCCGACGGCGTTGGAGACGGCGCGTATCTCGGCCACCGGCACGCCGTGCGCGGCGGCGGCCTCGGCGACCCCGAAGCCCTCCATCGCCTCGGCGACGGCGCCGGGGTGGCGCTGCGCGAGCAGCGCGGCGCGGTCGGCGGTGCCGGTCACCGTGGACACGGTGAGCACGGTGCCGACGGCGGCGGAGGCGGCCGACGCGAGATCCCTTACGAGGGACTCCGGCGGCGTGTGGGTGACGGTCCCGAAGCCGAGTTCGGTGACGGGGACGAAGCCCTCGGCGGTCTCGGCGCCCAGGTCGGCGACGGTGATCGCGTCAGCGACCAGGACCGCCCCGGGGGCCGCCGTGAAGCCGCCGCCGATGCCGGCCGAGACGACCAGCGTGTACGGGGTGTCCGCGAGTTCGGCCCTGGTGAGGGCGGTCGCGGTGCCGGCCGCTGCGGCGGCGGGGCCCACGCCGACCGCCACGACGTCGAGCGAGGGGTGATCGTGCAGCGCGCCCGCCACCGCGTCCCGTTCGGCCGGGACGGCGGTGGCGATCAGGACGCGCGAAGGCGCGGTATTCGTCAGGAGTCCTTCTCGAGCTTGAACGACCACAGGCCGTACGCCTTGGAGTTGCCGCCCGACAGGATCGTGACGGTGGTCGCGGAACCGGAGGCGCCGTACTGCTGGTTGAAGAAGACGCTGCCCGGAACGGTGCGGTAGGTCTTCTTGCTGGCGTCCGTGAGCGGCTGGCCGTTCATCAGGAGCGTCCAGCCCTTCTCCGCGATGTCCGGGTCGACGCCGAAGCGGACCGTGGCGTCCGGGTCCACCTTGATGGACTTGGCGTCCTTGTCCTTCAGGCAGCCCTGGAGGGCGGTCGGCTTCAGCGCGTCGCCGTCGTTGTAGCAGCTGGCCTCGGAGTTCACCGATTCGCGGTCCACCGTGACGGTGGCCATCGGCGTCGGCTTGTCGCAGGCGGAGAGGACGAGCAGTCCGGCGCCGACAACACCGACGGCGGCAACGGCGCGGCGGTGGCGCTGGGCGAAACGCTGGGAGGTCATGGCGGAAGGCTATCTGGCGCCGCCGCTCCCGCTCCGAGTGGGGGAGCTGGTGTCGCGTTTGCGCACTACGCCACTCGTGACCGGCGGGTGGGCCCGGAGTGGCGTGCCGACGCCAGCAGTCCGCGCACCGTGGAGAGCCAGCCCGCCGCCACGACGGCCGCGGCGACAGACAGGCCCAGCGCCCCGTTCAGCGGCAGCGCGATCCCGATCGCCCCGCCCACCACCCACGCCATCTGCAGCAATGTCTCCGAGCGCGCGAACGCCGACGTACGCACCGCCTCCGGGACGTCCCGCTGGATCGTCGCGTCGAGGGACAGTTTGGCCAGCGCCTGCGCGAACCCGGCGACCGCGCCGAGACACGCCGTCATGAGCGCGCTGAAGAAGACGGCGGACATGATCGCCACGCCGAGCACCACCGCGAGGACCGTCACGATGATGACCTCGGGGGCCCGCGCCTTCAGCCACGCCCCGACCGCCGTGCCCAGCGCGTTCCCCGCCCCCGCCGACACGCCCACGAGCCCGAGCGAGACGGCCGCGCTCTGCCCGGGCAGCGGATGCTCGCGCAGCAGGAACGCCAGATAGAAGATCAGGAAGCCGGACAGACAGCGCAGCGTGGCGTTCGCGGCGAGGGCGTGGGTGACGGCCGGGCCGACCGTCCGAAGCCCCGGCCGGCGCGCCCTGGTCCGCGCCGGACCGTGCAGATGTTCCTCGTCCGCCGCGAGCAGCGCCTTGCTCTCGCCGCGCGCCGAGTCCACCTTGTGCGGCATCGAGTACGACAGAAAGACCCCGCACACGTACAGCACGAAGGCCCCGTACAGCGGCCACCGCGGGCCGATCGCCTGCAGTCCCGCCCCGACCGGGGCCGCCGCGCCCGTGGCGAGCAGCCCGCCGAGCGTGACCCGCGAGTTCGCCTTCACCAGCGAGAAGCGGGGCGGCAGCAGGCGCGGCACGACCGCCGAGCGCACCACCCCGTACGCCTTCGACGCGACGAGGACGCCGAGCGCCGCCGGATACAGCTGGAGCCCGCCGCTCGCCACGGCGCCCGCGAGGACGAGGGCGAGCAGCGCCCGCGCCATCATCGACGCGGCCATCGCGGCGCGCCGCCCGTGCGGCAGCCGGTCGAGGAGCGGACCGATGACGGGCGCGAGGAGCGTGAACGGCGCCATGGTGATCGCGAGATACAGGGCGACCCGGCCGCGCGCCTCGTCCGTCGGCACGGAGAAGAACACCGTGGAGGCGAGGGCGACCGTGATCATGACGTCGCCGGCGCCGTTCAGGGCGTGCAGCTCGATCAGCTTTCCGAGGCCCGACTCGCCCGCGCCGTGCGCGTGCGTCGCTTTGCGGATGCCGCGTGCGGTGCCGGTGAAAGGGAGGTGCAGAGCCCGCCCGATTCTGCGAAGGCGGCTCGGCGCGTCCGACGCGCGCGACGACGCACCCGACGACGACTTGAACGACGACCTACCGGCAGCCACGCTGCAATGGTGCCTCTTGTTCGGGCGAACCAGTGCCGTTATGGACACGCCGGTCGGCTTTCCGGCCAGGTGCGGCTCGTACGTCGGTGTGGGCCCAGGGCGTCAGACGAGGTAGCGTGCGTAGCGCGCCCGCGGCGGTTGTTCTCGGCCGCGCGCCTCTCGGCCATCCCGCAGAATGGATGGCGTAGGTGCGCCCGGAACGCTCGGGCGCGGACGTCGACGCGGCCCTCCGGTCCGCTCCGTCCGCGCTCCCGCACACAGGACGGCGCACTCGTGAGACGGCGTAGGAGAGAAGCGATACCTGTGAGCGCAGCGACAACGCGAAGCCGCACCCCGGACCGCCTGTGCGCCGAGGCGGTGGACATCGCCCGGGCAGCGGCCGAGGAGGCCGCCGCACCCGGAGTGGTGGGCGAGCACGTCGAGACGGTGGTCGAGGGCGACCGCGTCGTCACGCACCTCTTCGAGTGCAAGGAGTTCGGCTATCGGGGCTGGCGCTGGGCCGCCACCGTGGCCCGCGCCTCCCGCGCCAAGTACGTGACGCTCGACGAGGTCGTGCTGCTGCCGGGACCCGACGCCCTCCTCGCGCCCGAGTGGGTGCCGTGGAGCGAGCGGCTCCGCCCCGGCGACCTCGGGCCCGGCGACCTGCTGCCGACCGAGGCCGACGATCTGCGCCTGGAGCCCGGCTACACGGGCGACGACGTGCCGCCGCCGAACTCTCCCGTGTCCGAGGACATGGCGGAGCTCGTCGAGGCGGAGGACGCCGAGATCACCGAGGGGCCCGTGGCGGCGCTGCCCGTCGCGCCGACCCGCGGCTCGATCGCGGCGGTCGCCGAGGAGCTGGGCCTGCGCCGGGCGCGGGTGCTCTCCCGGTACGGGCTGCATGTCGCGGCCGACCGCTGGGACGAGTCCTTCGGCGCCAAGACCCCCATGGCGCAGGCGGCCCCCGCCTCCTGCGGCTCCTGCGGCTTCCTCGCGAAGATCGGCGGCTCGCTCGGCCAGGCCTTCGGCGTCTGCGCCAACGAGTTCTCGCCCGCGGACGGCCGCGTGGTCTCCCTGTCGTACGGCTGCGGCGGCCACTCCGAGGCGGCCGTCATGCCCAAGGCCCCGCGCCCGGCGCCGCCGGTGATCGACGAGACGGTGGTGGACGTCCTGGCCCTGCGCCCCGACGCGGACGCGGGCTCGGTGGGGGCGGTGGCCTCCGGCAACGGGGACGAGGACCTGGGGCACTCGTAACCGTTTTTTCCTTCGGGTGGGGTCTCGGCGGCGGGTGAGTAATTCAAGCCTCGGCGGCGGGTGGGCATTTTCAAGCCCCTGCGGCGATTGAGCAGCGGGGCCCGGGGCGGAGCCCCGAGACGTCAACCACGGTGCCGCCGCATGCTCACGGCAACAAAGGGAACCCTGCGCGATACGGTTCGGCCGATCACGCCACCCGCCCCAGAGGAGTCACCCGTGAGCGTCAGCACCCCCGCACCGGAGGGAGTCGACCCGTTCGGCACCGCGCGGCTGCGCCACGCCGTGCTCGACGCGTGGGCGGGCAGCGCCGCCCGGTTCCGGGAGGACGCCAACGCCGAGGAGGACCTCGCGCTCGGCGGCTACCGGGACCGCCTCGTCGTCGAACTCGCGCAGAACGCCGCTGACGCCGCCGCACGGGCCGGCGTCGAGGGGCGCCTCGCGCTCACCCTGAAGGACGGCGTCCTCGCCGCCGCCAACACCGGCGCCCCGCTGGACGCGGCGGGCGTCGAGTCGCTGTCCACGCTGCGGGCCTCCGCCAAGCGGGAGGACACGAGCGGCGCGGTGGGCCGGTTCGGCGTCGGCTTCGCGGCCGTGCTCGCCGTCTCCGACGAGCCCGCGGTGGTCGGCCGGAGCGGGGGTGTGCGCTGGTCCCTCACGGACGCGCGGCTCGCCGCGGCGGACACGGCGCTGCGCGGCCCGGACCTCGGTGACGAGCTGCGCCGCAGGGACGGGCACGTTCCGCTGCTGCGGCTGCCGTTCGCGGCGGAGGGCTCCGCCCCGGAGCCGTACGACACGGTGGTCATCCTTCCGTTGCGGGACGCCGCGGCAGAAGCGCTGGCCGCGCGGTTGTTGGACGGGGTTGACGACACGCTTCTCCTCGCTCTGCCGGGGTTGACGGAGGTCGTGATCTCGACGGAGGCGGGTACGCGGACCTTGCGTCGGTCGGAGGAGCCGCCCTACGTGGTGATCGCCGACACGGGGTTGCGGCCTCGGGGCTCCGCCCCGGACCCCGCGGGCTCTCGTCCGACAAGCGGGCTTGAATTGGCCCACCCGGCGCAGGGCCCCGATGATGCCGCTCCCGACTTGGGCAATCTGCCGCCTGGGGCGGCAGGGTGGGCAAGGCGGCCCACGGTGCCGCGCGCCGATGAGACGGCCCCCGCCACGCGGTACCGCACCCTCACCCACACCGGCCGGCTCGACGCCGACCTCCTCGCCGACCGCCCCGTAGAGGAACGGCTGCGGCCGGAATGGGCCGTGACCTGGGCCGTCCCGGTCGACGCCGAAGGGGCTCCGGTCAGGCCGCGCAGCGAACCCGTGCTGTACGCGCCCACCCCCAGCGACGAGGCCCTCGGCGTCCCGGCCCTGCTCATCGCCACGTATCCGCTGGACACGGCGCGGCGGCACGTCGCCCCCGGCCCGCTCACCGACTTCCTCACCGAACGCGCCGCCGACGCGTACACCGAACTGCTCGCCGGATGGCGCCCCGTGGGCCCCGGCATCCTCGACCTCGTACCGGGGCCGCTCGGCAGGAGCGAGCTGGACGGGGCCCTGCGCGCCGCCGTCCTGGAGCGGCTGCCGCGCACCGCGTTCCTGCCCCCGGCGATCGAGCCGGGCGACGAGGAGGACGACGACCGGCCGACCTCGCTGAAGCCGCGCGACGCCGAGGTCGTCGAGGGCGCGGGCGCCGACACCGTACGGGTCCTCGCGGACGTGCTGCCGAGCCTGCTGCCCGCAGGGCTCGAGCGCCGCGTGGAGCTGCGGACGCTGGGCGTCGCCCGCCTCCCGCTGACCGAGGCGGTCGACCGGCTCGCCGGGCTCGAGAAGGAGCCCGACTGGTGGCTGCGGCTCTACGAATCGCTGGCCGGCGTCGATCCGGACCGGCTCAGCGGGCTGCCCGTGCCGCTCGCAGGCGGCCGCACCGTCATCGGCCCGCGCCAGGTCCTGCTCCCCACCACCGAGGCCTCCACGGTCCCCGGCGAGGCGCTCGCCCGGCTCGGTCTCAAGGTCGCGCACGCCGACGCCGCCCACCCGCTCCTGGAGAAGCTGGGCGCCCTGCCCGCCACCCCGCGCGCCGTGCTGCGGACCCCGCAGGTGCGCGCCGCGGTCGCCGCGTCCCTCGACGACGAGGCGTCCGCCTGGGACGACGAGACCACGTTGGACGCCGAGGAGCTGGCCGACGTCGTCCTCACCCTCGTACGCGACGCCCATCTCGACGTCGGCGACGAACCGTGGCTCGGTGCGCTCGCCCTCCCCGACGACGAGGGCGAACTCGCCCCGGCCGCCGAACTCCTGCTCCCCGGCAGCCCGATCGCGTCCGTGCTGCGCGAGGACGAACTCCCTTACGTGGACGGTGAGCTGGCCGAGCGCTGGGGCCAGGAGCCGCTCGCCGCGTGCGGCGTCCTCGCGGCCTTCGCGCTCGTCCGCGCCACCGACGTCGTCCTCGACCCCGACGAACTCGACCCGCGCGAGAGCGACTTCCCGGAGCCGGACGACGCCGGGCTGCTCGACGCCGTCGACGTGTGGTGCGAGGACGCCCTCGACGGGCTGCCCGACACCCCCGTCCCGCCGGTCGCCACCGAACTGATCGCCGTACGGGACCTGGACCTGGTCGACGAGGACCGCTGGCCGCAGGCCCTGGCCCTGCTCTCGCAGCCGCCGCTGCGCGACGCCCTCACCCAGCCGGTCCGCGTGCTGCTGCCCGACGGCACCCACGAGCTCGTCCGCCCGTACACGGCCTGGTGGCTGCGCGGGAGCCCGGTCCTCGACGGCCGCCGCCCGGCCGGTCTGCGGGCCGAGGGCGGGGACCCGCTGCTCATCGGCCTGTACGAGCCCGCCGACGCCGCCGGTTTCGACGACGAACAGGTCCTGCGCGCCCTCGGGGTGCGCACCTCGGTCGCCGTGCTGCTCGACGAGCCCGGCGGCGCCGCCGAGCTCCTCGACCGCCTCGCCGACCCCGACCGCCCGGTCGACGCCACTCAACTCCACGCCCTCTACGGCAGGTTGGCCGACCTCGACCCCGAGCAGGTCACCCTGCCGGACGAGCTGCGCGCCGTACGGGACGGGGAGGTCGTGGTCGTCGACGCCCGGGACGCCCTCGTCGCGGACGCCCCCGACCTGATCCCGCTCACCGGGGGCCGCGCGCTCCTCCCGGTCACCCCGTCGAAGGCCGCGCAGCTCGCCGAGCTGTTCCAGGTGCGGCGCCTGAGCGAGGTCCTGGGCGTGGAGTCGGTCGAGGGCGGCGACGTCCACGAGGTGCCCGATTCCGTGCACGTCCTCCTCGGGGCCTCGACCCCGGCCTCGTACGTCGAGCACGAGGAGCTGTACGTCTCCGACGTCGAGGTGGACTGGTGCCGTACCGCCGACGGGGTCGTGCACGCGGCGACGCTGGAGGGCGTCGCGGCGGGTCTCGCCTGGGCGGCGGGCCAGTGGCCGCGCCGCTTCGAACTCGCGGCCCTCCTGGAGGACCCGTCCCGCACGGGTGAGCTGGCGCGCGACCGGTGGTTCGACTAGTCACCCGGCACCGGCGTGGGGGGGGGGGGGGCGCCCCCCCCCCCCCCCCCCCCCCCCCCCCCCGAACCCCCCCCCCCCCCCCCCCCCCCCCCACCCCCCCCCCCCACCCCCCCCCCCCACCCCCCCCCAAAACCCCCCCCCCCCCCCCCCCCCCCCCACCCCCCCCCCACCCCCCCACCCGCCCA
>NZ_JBHWKQ010000056.1:34332-47744 GCF_042730865.1 Streptomyces sp. NPDC059897
TCGACTCCACACCGGCCCCCGGCGTTGCGGCCCCGGGGCAGAGCCCCGAGGCCGCAACACACTCACGCCGGAAACCTACGTCCCACCCATCGCCACAAGAACTCCAGCAGCCCCGCCGCCAATGCCGCCACCCCGACGGCAGTCCACGGCATCACGGACCCCACCAGCTTCAACGCGAAGAAGTCCTGAAGCCACGGCACGACGAGAACCAGCAGGAAGCCGAACGCCATCGCCGCCACGAGCCCCACCCGCCACCACGTGTAGGGCCGGGCGACGATCGCCAGCACCCACATCGAGATGAGGAAGAGCGTCAGCGTCGCCGAACTGGTCTCGGCGGCGAGCGCGCCCGAACCCGCGTAGTAGTGCCGGGCGATCAGGTACATCACGAACGTGGCGATCCCGGCGACGGCCCCGCCCGGAATCGCGTACCGCATCACCCTTCGTACGAAGTTCGGCCGCGCCCGCTCCTTGTTCGGCGCGAGGGCGAGGAAGAACGCGGGGACGCCGATCGTCAGGGTCGACAGGAGCGTCAAGTGCCGCGGCAGGAACGGGTATTCCACCTGGAAGCAGACCACGAGCAGCGCGAGGATCACCGAGTAGACCGTCTTCACGAGGAAGAGGGTGGCCACGCGCGTGATGTTGCCGATGACCCGGCGGCCCTCCGCGACCACTGAGGGCAGCGTCGCGAACGAGTTGTTGAGCAGCACGATCTGGGCGACCGCGCGGGTGGCCTCGGAGCCCGAGCCCATGGACACCCCGATGTCGGCGTCCTTGAGCGCCAGCACGTCGTTGACGCCGTCGCCGGTCATCGCGACCGTGTGCCCGTGCGACTGGAGCGCGCCCACCATGTCCCGCTTCTGCTGCGGCGTCACCCGGCCGAACACCGTGCCGTCGTCGAGCGCGTCGGCCAGCTCCTCGGGGTCCTTGGGCAGCTTCCGGGCGTCGACGGTCTGCCCTTCGAGGCCCAGTTTGGCGGCGACGGCCCCCACCGACACCGCGTTGTCACCGGAGATGACCTTGGCCCGTACGTCCTGCTCGGCGAAGTAGCGCAGCGTGTCCCCGGCGTCGGGGCGCAGGCGTTGTTCGAGGACGACGAGGGCGGTCGGTTCGGCGCTCTCCACGACGCCCGCGCCTTCGAGGCCCTCGGGCGCGCGGGCGAGCAGCAGTACGCGAAGGCCCCGCAGGTTGAGCTCCTCGGTCTCCGCGAGCGCCGGGTCGTCCGCGGGCAGCAGCACGTCGGGCGCGCCGAGCAGCCAGGCGCTGTCCGTGCCGTTGCCCTCGCTGAAGGCGGCGCCGCTGTACTTGCGCGCGGAGGAGAACGGCAGGGCCTCGGTGCAGCGCCAGTCCTCGCTGTCCGGGTAGGCGTCGATGATCGCCTGGAGGGAGGCGTTGGGCCGGGGGTCGGATTCCCCCAGCGCGCCGAGCACTTTCCGTACGTATGCCTCGTCACGGCTGCCGCTACTGCTGCCGTCGCCGTCGCCGTCGCCGTCGCCGTCACCGTCGCTGTCGCCGAGGAGCCGCAGCTCGTGGACGTCCATGCCGCCCTCGGTGAGCGTGCCCGTCTTGTCGAGGCAGACCGTGTCGACGCGGGCCAGGCCCTCGATCGCGGGCAGTTCCTGCACGAGGCACTGCTGGCGGCCGAGCCGGATCACCCCGATCGCGAACGCCACCGACGTCAGCAGGACCAGGCCCTCGGGGACCATCGGCACGATGCCGCCGACGGTGCGCGCGATGGAGTCCTTGAGGTCGTTGTCCTTGACCACGAGCTGGCTGATGATCAGGCCGAGCGCGGTCGGGATCATCATCCACTGCACGTACTTGAGGATCGTGGAGATGCCGGAGCGCAGCTCGGAGTGGACGAGCGTGAACCGGCTCGCCTCCTCGGCCAGCTGCGCCGCGTACGCCTCGCGGCCGACCTTCGTCGCGGTGAAAGCGCCGCCGCCCGCGACCACGAAGGAGCCCGACATGACCGCGTCGCCGGGCTGTTTGAGGACGGGGTCGGCCTCGCCGGTCAGCAGCGACTCGTCGACCTCCAGGCCGTCCGCCTCGGCGCATGTGCCGTCCACGACGATCTTGTCGCCGGGCCCGATCTCGATGAGGTCGCCGAGCACGATCTCGGAGGTGGGGACGGCGACGGCGTTCCCGTCGCGCCGCACCGTGGGCCGGGCCTCGCCGATCACGGCGAGCGAGTCCAGGGTCTGCTTCGCCCGCCACTCCTGGATGATGCCGATGCCGGTGTTGGCCAGGATCACGAACCCGAAGAGGCTGTCCTGGATCGGCGCGACGCAGAGCATGATCACCCAGAGCACGCCGATGATCGCGTTGAACCGGGTGAAGACGTTGGCGCGCACGATCTCCGTCACGGACCGCGAGCTGCGCACGGGTACGTCGTTCACCTCGCCGCGTGCGACACGCTCGGCGACTTCTGCCCGGGTGAGGCCGGTCGCCCGGGACGGCATCGGTGCCGGGGCGACGGGATCGCCCGGATCGCCCGGACCGAGTTCCGTTCCCGCGTCGATGTGCGTCATGAAAACGACGGTACGGGCGATTTCGGGGGTTTACCCCTCGGGTGTGGAAACCTCACGGTCCGTGACGGCGGCGGCCGCGGCCCGCTTGAGCGCGGCGTCGCGCCCCCGCACGTACCAGATCCCGATCAGGCCGAGCCCGGCGCCGGCCAGGCAGCACCACACCCACCAGGTGATTCCGCGGTCCTCGAACCAGCCGTAGAACGGCAGCTGCACGAGGAAGAGGACGAACCAGAGGATCGTGCCACCGACGATGGTGGCGACCACGGGCCCCTCAAGGGGTTCGGGTGCCTCGTGCTTCGGGATCCACTTCGCCATGCGCACAGCTTACGAGGACCCGACGACAACCCGGTACAAGCCCCTCGCCGCAAGGGTCTACGCGCGGAGATAGCAAATTCGGCCTCATATGTTCATACTGAAACAGCCTGAGTCTGGCTACTTATGTTCGTATGAAACACCAGCGGAACATCGGGGAAACCCGCCGGAGACCACACGACGACCAGACTCGATCACGAACCCCCCGCCCGCATTTCACTGCTGAATACCGCTGAGGTCATCCATGTCCACTTCGGCCACCACCCCGGTCGATGTCAACGACTCGCCGCCGCCGGCCCCGAAGAACGGCTTCGACCGCTACTTCAAGATCACCGAACGCGGCTCGACCATCCCGCGTGAGATCCGTGGCGGACTCGCCACGTTCTTCGCGATGGCCTACATCATCGTGCTGAACCCGATCATCCTCGGCGGCGCGAAGGACATGTACGGGCACCAGCTGGACAACGGCCAGCTCGTGACCGCGACCGCGCTGACCGCCGCGTTCACCACGCTGCTCATGGGCGTCATCGGCAACGTGCCGATCGCGCTCGCCGCGGGCCTCGGCGTGAACACCGTCGTCGCCCTGCAGCTCGCGCCCCGGATGTCCTGGCCGGACGCGATGGGCATGGTCGTCCTCGCGGGCTTCGTCGTGATGCTGCTCGTCGCCACCGGTCTGCGCGAGCGGGTCATGAACGCGGTGCCGTACGGCCTGCGCAAGGGCATCGCGATCGGCATCGGCCTCTTCATCCTGCTGATCGGCCTCGTCGACTCCGGCTTCGTGACGCGCATGCCGGACGCCGCGCAGACCACCGTGCCGCTGCAGCTCGGCACCGGCGGTCACCTGATGGGCTGGCCGGTCCTGGTCTTCGTGCTCGGTGTGCTGCTGACCCTGGCGCTGCTCGTGCGCAAGGTGCCCGGCGCGATCCTGCTCGCGATCGTCGTCATGACGGTCGTCGCGCTGATCATCAACGCCGTCGCGGACATCGACCCGGCCTCGTGGGGCCTGACCGTGCCGTCCTGGCCCGGCAACCCGGTCGCCAGCCCGGACTTCTCGCTCGTCGGACAGGTCAGCCTGTTCGGCGGCTTCGAGAAGGTCGGCGTCCTGACCGGCATCCTGTTCGTCTTCACCGTGCTGCTGTCGTGCTTCTTCGACGCCATGGGCACGATCATGGGCATCAGCGACGAGGCCAAGCTGACCGACGAGAACGGTCAGATGCCCGGCATGAACAAGGTGCTGTTCATCGACGGCATCGCCGTCGCCGCCGGTGGCGCCTCGTCCTCCTCGGCCACCACCTGCTTCGTGGAGTCCACGGCCGGCGTCGGCGAGGGTGCCCGTACGGGCCTCGCCAACGTCGTCACCGGCGCGCTCTTCGCGGTCGCGCTGTTCCTCACGCCGGTCGTCACGATGGTCCCGTCCCAGGCGGCGACGCCCGCGCTGGTCGCGGTCGGCTTCCTGATCCTGGCCGGCGGAATCCGTGAGATCGACTGGAACGACTGGACGATCGCCATTCCCGCGTTCATCACGATGCTGATGATGCCGTTCACGTACTCGATCACGAACGGCATCGGCATGGGCTTCATCAGCTTCACGGTGCTGCGCGTGGTCGCGGGCCGCGCCAAGGAGGTGCCGGCCGCGATGTACGCCGTCTCCGCGGTGTTCGTCTTCTACTACCTGATGCCGGCACTCGGCCTCACGTAGTCGCGCGTCACGCAGTAGCGCCTTACGTCGTCACGTCTCCGTAGAACCGCTCCGTCTCCTCGACGGCGGTCTTGAAGCGTTCGTCGAAGTCGTCCCGAATGAGCGTCCGGACCACATAGTCCTGGACGCTCATTCCTCTTTTCGCGGCATGCACTTTGAGCCGGTCGAGCAGCTCACCGTCGATCCGCAGACTGAGCACTGTCGATCCCATACGGACAGGGTCGCCGGGCTCCGCGACCCGTTGCGTCACTTTCCGCGTTCGCCTCACTCGTATGGGTGATGAAACTTTTCTGCACTCCCGCCACAGGTGAAGAGGTGGTGGGGATCACGAACGCGTGCCGTGCGCCGGGTAGTCGTTAGACACAGTAATGAGTTACGCTAACGAACATGCCAGACCTCTCCCATGGCGACGACGCAGCCGCCGTGAACTCCCTGCGTTCCGCAGTGATGCGCCTGTCGCGTCGGCTCAAGCACCAGCGGGTCGACGAATCGCTGAGCCCCACCGAGATGTCGGTGCTCGGCACCCTGGCCGGATGCGGCTCCGCGACACCGGGTGAGCTGGCCCGGAAGGAGCATGTGCAGCCGCCGTCGATGACCAGAATCGTCGCGCTCCTGGAGGCCAAGGGACTGGTCCGTCTTGAGCCCCACCCGGAGGACCGCCGGCAGAAGGTCGTCACCTCCACCGAGCAGGCCGAGACCATGCTCGCGGAGAGCCGCCGCAAGCGGAACGCCTGGCTTGCGGGCCTCACCGAGGGGCTCGACGAGGACGAGTGGGCCAAGCTCCGCGCGGCCGCACCCGTCCTGGAGAAGCTCGCCCACCTCTGACCCCCCCTTCCCGGGGACCCACCGCGCAGGACGACCGCCGAGGAGGCGAACCCACTTTGAGTACGGGATCCGGAGCAGACTCCGCCCCCGCACCAGCCGCCCACGACACCACCGCCCGCCCACGCAAGCCCTCGATGTTCGCCAGCCTGAAGGTACGCAACTACCGGCTGTTCGCGACCGGGGCCGTCGTCTCCAACACCGGCACCTGGATGGCCCGCATCACCCAGGACTGGCTGGTGCTCTCCCTCACGGGATCCTCCGCGGCCGTCGGCATCACCACGGCGATGCAGTTCCTGCCGATGCTGCTGTTCGGCCTGTACGGCGGCGTGATCGCCGACCGCTTCGCCAAGCGGAACCTGCTGTTCTGCACGCAGGGCGCGATGAGCCTGTCCGGCCTCTTCCTCGCGGCGCTGACCCTCACGGGCAACGTCGAGGTGTGGCACGTCTACGTCGCGGCCTTCTTCACGGGTCTCGTCACGGTCGTCGACAACCCGACCAGGCAGTCGTTCGTGTCCGAGATGGTGGGCCCCGACCAGGTTCGCAACGCCGTCTCCCTGAACTCCGCGAACTTCCAGTCCGCCCGCCTCATCGGCCCGGCCGTCGCCTCCGCGCTGACCGCCGCGGTCGGCCCCGGCTGGGCGTTCCTCGCCAACGGCCTGTCCTTCCTCGCCCCGCTCACCGGCCTCATGCTCATGCGCACGCACGAGCTGCACGAGACCAAGCGCGCCCCGCGCGGCAAGGGCCAGCTGAAGGAAGGCCTGCGCTACGTCTCCCGGCACCCGGAGCTGATCTGGCCGATCGTCCTCGTCGGCTTCGTCGGCACCTTCGGCTTCAACTTCCCGATCTGGCTCAGCGCGTACGCGGACGACGTGTTCCACGGCGGCGTCGGCCAGTACGGCCTGTTCAACACGCTCATGGCGCTCGGCTCGCTGGCCGGCGCGCTGCTCGCGGCGCGGCGCCGCTCGACCCGCCTCAGGGTCCTGGTCGGTGCGGCGATCGGCTTCGGTGTCCTGGAGGTCCTGGCCGCGTGGGCGCCGGGCGTCTGGGCGTTCGCCCCGCTCATCGTGCTGCTCGGCATCCTCGGCCTGACGGTGAACGTGACCGCGAACTCCACGGTCCAGATGGGTACGGACCCGGAGATGCGGGGCCGCGTGATGTCCCTGTTCATGATGGTGTTCACCGGCGGTACGCCGCTGGGCGGACCGCTCTTCGGCTGGCTCGCGGACGAGTACGGGGTGCGGGTCAGCTTTGCCCTGGCCGGGGTGATCTGTGCGGTGGCCGCGGTCGGCGTCGGGCTGATGCTGGCCCGCGCGGCGAACCTTCGCCTCAAGGTGGACCTGCGGCGGGGCGAGCGGCATGTGCAGTTCGTGCCGCGTGAGCTGGCGGCGGCGGCGTAAGCCCCGGTGGCGTGTGATTCGTTGAGCCCCTGGGGCGGGTGAGCCGATCAAGCCCCTGCGGCGTCGCCGGCGGGGCTTGATGGGCCCAAGCCGCACGACACCGATCCGGTGAGGCCTGCCGGGG
Organism: Streptomyces sp. NPDC059897; assembly: GCF_042730865.1. Classification (NCBI taxonomy): domain Bacteria; kingdom Bacillati; phylum Actinomycetota; class Actinomycetes; order Kitasatosporales; family Streptomycetaceae; genus Streptomyces; species Streptomyces sp. NPDC059897. The sequence goes on from NZ_JBHWKQ010000056.1 coordinate 41,218, forward strand.
GAGCACCGGCGCTACCGCCCGCATCTGACGCTGGCGCGCAGCCGCGAGCCCCGGGACCTCGGCGCGTACGTGTCGGCGCTCGACGCCTTCGCGGGCACACCCTGGACCGTGGCCGAGCTGACGCTCGTACGCAGCCTGCTGCCGAGGTCGGGGGGCCGGGGGAGCGGCCGCGCTACGAGAAGGTCGCCGGATGGGAGTTCACGGGCACGCGTTAGTCTCGTTGACGTGGACCCGAAGACCCGTAACCGGATCATGGCCGGTGTGCTCGTGCTGATGTTCTTCGTCGTGGCTGTCGCGGCGGCCGTCGGCCAGTAGTCGACCGAAGGCCGCCGCGCACCGGCGTGGCCGATTACCGGCCGATCACCAGGCGAAGGCCTCCGGCGAAGGACCCGGACCCGGGAAGATCTCGTCCAGGCCGGACAGCACCTCCTCGCTCAGCTCGAGCTCGACCGCGCGCAGCGCCGAGTCCAGCTGCTCCTGCGTGCGCGGGCCGACGATCGGGCCGGTGACGCCGGGCCGGGTGAGCAGCCAGGCCAGCGCCGCCTCGCCGGGCTCGATGCCGTGCTTGTCCAGCAGGTCCTCGTACCGCTGGACCTGCTCACGCACCTTCGTGTTCTCCAGCGCGGAGGCGGAGCGGCCCTCGGCCCTGCGCTTGCCCTCGTTCTCCTTCTTGAGCACGCCGCCGAGCAGCCCGCCGTGCAGCGGGGACCACGGGATGACGCCGAGGCCGTAGTCCTGCGCGGCCGGGATGACCTCCATCTCGGCGCGGCGCTCGGCGAGGTTGTAGAGGCACTGCTCGCTGACGAGGCCGACGCGGCCGTGCGCCCTGGCCAGTTCGTTGGCCTGGGCGATCTTGTAGCCGGGGAAGTTCGAGGACCCCGCGTAGAGGATCTTGCCCTGCTGGATCAGTACGTCGATGGCCTGCCAGATCTCCTCGAACGGCGTCGACCGGTCGATGTGGTGGAACTGGTAGACGTCGATGTAGTCGGTCTGAAGCCGCTTGAGTGAGGCGTCGACGGCGCGGCGGATGTTCACCGCGCTGAGGTGGTCGTGGTTCGGCCAGACCGGCCCGTCGCCGCCCATGTTCCCGAACACCTTGGTTGCAAGGACCGTCTTGTCGCGCCGGCCGCCGCCCTTGGCGAACCAGGTGCCGATGATCTCCTCGGTACGGCCCTTGTTCTCGCCCCACCCGTAGACGTTCGCGGTGTCGAAATAGTTGATGCCGCTGGTCTGCGCCGCGTCCATGATGGCGTGACTGGCGGCCTCGTCGGTCTGCGGCCCGAAGTTCATGGTGCCGAGGACGAGCCGGCTGACCTTAAGACCCGTGCGTCCGAGCTGTGTGTACTTCATGTCTGCCATGGCTCCATAGCCAAGGACGTGGAGTGCGCTCTAGGCAAGCGTGCGCGGGGCAGTCGCTTTGTAAGGCCCCCCGATCCCCCACGCCTGATGCAGCGCGTCCGCGAAGGCGGAGGCCAGTTTGTGCTCGCCGGAGGCGTTGGGGTGGGTGCCGTCGTACGTGTCGTGGTGGATGTCGTACGAGTCCGGGACGGAGGCCAACAGGAGGGGCGAGCGGGGCTCGTCGAGGTCCGCGACCGTCTTCGCCAGGAGGGTGTTGAAGTGGGCGACCTCGGCGGCGAACGGGGCGTCCGTCTCCGCCCGGACGTTGGGGATCACGGGGAGCAGGACCATGCGGACGGCCGGGTTCGCGCGGCGGGCCTCGGCGACGAAGCGGCGGGTGTTCGCCGCCGTCTGCTCGGCGTCGGTGTAGAAGCCGAGGTCTATCAGGCCGAGCGAGACGAGGAGGACGTCGGCGCGGGCGGTGGTCACCGCGTCGGCGATCGTGGGCGCCATGTGCTGCCAGCCCTCGCCCCAGCCGGCGAGGTGGTGCTGCGGGAAGTCCGGGTCCGCGTACGCGTGGCTGTCGCCGTGCAGGGCGGTGCGGGGGCCGACCAGGGTGTGCGGGGTCGAGTGGGCGCGCAGATGCTGCCAGAAACGCAGGCGCCAGGTGTGCTCCCCGGCGCTCCCAATGGTCATCGAGTCGCCGACCGGCATGAACCTGAGCATCCGCTCATCATCGTCGATCACGCCGGGTACGTGCGTGTGAGCCCCAACACGCCTGGCAAGCTGGGGGCATGCGTGCGTATCTGGGGGCGGCCGGGGTCGCCGCAGTCCTCCTTCTCGGCGCGGCCTCCGGTCCCGCGGTCGCCGACTCCCGTTCCGTGGGCTCCGACGGGTTCACGATCAAGGACCCGCGGATCACGGAGTCCAGCGGCCTGGCCGCCTCGCGGGCCCACCCCGGCGTCTACTGGACGCACAACGACAGCGACGACGGCGCCTACTTGTTCGCCGTCGACGGCCGGACCGGGAAGACGCTCGCCACGATCACGATGTCCGGCGTCGGTTCCCCGCGCGACGTCGAGGCGATCTCGGTCGGCTCCGACGGGAACATCTACGTCGGCGACATCGGCGACAACCTCGGCGGCAAGTGGGACCACGTGTGGATCTACAAGCTGCCCGAGCCGAAGAAGCTCGCCGACCAGACGGTGCGGGCCACCCAGTACGACGTGAAGTACGCCGACGGCCCGCGCAACGCCGAGGCGATGATGGTCCATCCGAGGACCGGCCGCGTCTACATCGTCGAGAAGGGCGACGACGGCGGCGGCCTGTACGAGGGCCCGGACACGCTGAACCCCTCCGCCACCAACACCTTCAGCCGTATCGCCGAGATCGACCTGTGGGCGACGGACGCCGCGTTCTCCCCCGACGGCAAACAGCTCGCCGTACGCGGCTACTTCGGCGGCATCGCGTACAAGTGGAAGGACGGGAAGCCCGAGCGGCAGGGCCGGCTGAGCGTGCCGATGCAGCCGCAGGGCGAGTCCGTGACGTACACGCCCGACGGGAAGACCCTGCTGTACGGGAGCGAGGGGCAGGGCAGCGAGGTGGAGCCCGTGGAGGTCGAGGGCGCGGGCGGCTCCGGTGACGGCTCCAACTCGGCCACGGACCAAGGCGGTTCGGGCGGTGACGACGGCGGGAGCGGCTTCACCGGGAAGGCAGGGGCGGTCGGTGCCGCCGTCGTCGTCATCCTGCTGTTCGGGATCGGCAGGCTGCTGCGCCGCCCGAAGAACCGTTGACCTACTCGCCCAGCACGCGCACTTCGTAGTGCAGCGTCCGGTCCCGCCGCACCTTATGGGTGAGCGGCACCGCGACGCCGTGCAGGAACGGGTACTTGCGGCGGATCAGCGAGGCCGCGTGCCGGGCCTCGTCGCTGCCCTGGTCGAGCAGCCGGACCCGCCCCTTGAACGGGGGACCGGTCGGCGCGCCGCGCACGGTGGACGGCGCGATCTCCACCTCCGGGTTGTTGCGCATCCGCTTGACCTTCCAGGCCTTGCCGTAGGTCCGGATGTACGCGTGGTCGCCCTCGACCGCGATGTTCACAGGAGTGCCGACGCCGGTGCCGTCCTTCTTGTGACTGGTGAGCAGGACGGCGTACTGCTTGACGAACGGGGCGAGCGCGGGGCTCGGATCGGGCTTGTCTGTCGTCATACGTCCATGGATGCACCGACGGGGCCTTCTGTCACCTCTTGGCGCGCGCCGCGACGAGAACGTCGAGCCCGTCCAGGATCCGCTGAAGCCCGAACTCGAAGTGGTCGAAGCCGGGGCCGAACGTGTCCTCGGAGAGCGACGCCATCACCGGATACGCGCCGCTGGCCATGGCGGCCTCCAGGGAGGGCTGCTGCGCCGCCCAGAACGCGGCGTCCGTCATGCCCGACGTCGTCTCCGCCTCCTGCTCGTAGACGCGGGTGCGCGCGACCCCGGACACGTACCCGTCGACCATGACCAGGACGGAGAGCAGCTCCGGGTCCGTGAGGCCCATCGGCTTGATGCGGGCCATCATCTTCTCCATCGAGGCCAGCGCGCCGGGGCCGATCACGGGGCGGGCCTGGTTGACCTGGAGCAGCCAGGGGTGGCGCTGGTAGAGCGCGAGGGTCTCACGGGCCATCGTGGCGACGGCGTCCCGCCACGTCCCGTCGCCGAGCGCGGCCGGGTCCTCGTACGGGGTCTGCACCCGGTCCAGCATCAGGTCGAGCAGCTCGGCCTTGCCCGGCACGTACCGGTACAGCGACATGGTGCCGGTGCCCAGGTCGGTGGCGAGCCGGCGCATCGACACGGCGCCGATCCCCTCGGCGTCCGCGACCTCGACGGCGACCTCGACGATCCGGTCGAGCGAGAGCGCCGGCTTCGGCCCCCGGCTCGGCCGGCCCCCCGTGCCCCACAGCAGCTCCATGCTGCGCCGGATGTCGCCGCTGCCGGAGGTCTCGGCGCTGCTGTTCGTGCCCTGGGTGCCGCTGGTCATGGGGTTCAGCGTAAACCTCTGGCGAAAAACTGAGTACGGTGTACTCTGATTTGGGTACGGTGTACTCAGTTTGCTCGGGGGGGTGTTCCGATGACGGTTCCGATGACCGTTTCGATGACGACGGGTGGAGGAGGAGTCGTGGCCGACGGGGATCGCGATCACGCGGTGCGGGCCGAGGGGCTCGTGAAGCGGTACGGGGACAAGCGCGCGCTGGACGGGTTCGATCTGACGGTCCGGCGCGGCACGGTGCACGGTCTGCTGGGGCCGAACGGGGCGGGCAAGACGACCGCGGTGCGCGTGCTCGCCACGTTGCTGAGGTTCGACGAGGGGCGGGCCGAGGTCGGCGGTGTGGACGTGACGGCCCGGCCGCGCGAGGTGCGCCGCCGCATCGGGCTCACGGGTCAGTACGCGGCGGTGGACGAGGTGCTCACGGGCCGGCAGAACCTGGAGATGTTCGGCCGGCTCTTCCATCTCGGCGGGCGCCGGGCGAGGGCGCGGGCGACCGAACTGCTCGACCAGTTCGGGCTCGCGGACGCGGGCGGCAAGGGGGTGGGCGGCTACAGCGGCGGCATGCGGCGCCGCCTCGACCTCGCGGCGTCCATGATCCTCACGCCGGACGTGCTGTTCCTGGACGAACCGACGACGGGGCTCGATCCGCGGGGCCGGGGCGAGGTCTGGGACAGCGTCCGGGAGCTGGTGGCGGCGGGCACGACGGTGCTGCTCACCACGCAGTACCTGGAGGAGGCCGACAAGCTGGCCTCGCGGATCACCGTCATCGACCAGGGGCGGGCCATCGCCGACGACAGCCCGGAGGGCCTCAAGCGGTCCGTCGGCGGGGACCGGGTCGAGGTCGTGGTGGCGGAGCCGGCCGAGCTGCCGCTCGCCGCGAAGATCCTCGCCCGGAGCGGCGGAGAACCGGTGGTCGACGAGGAGGCGCTGCGGGTGCACGCGCCGGTCGCCGACCGGGTCGCGGCGCTCACGGACGCGGCGCGCACGCTCCAGGACGAGGGCGTCGCGGTCGAGGACATCGGGCTGCGCAGGCCGAGCCTCGACGATGTGTTCCTGCAGCTGACGGGGAGGGCCGCGTGATGAGCGGGGCGACGATGTACTGGGCGGTGGCCGACTGCTGGAACGTGGTGCGGCGCGGTCTCACGCACTACCAGCGGCAACCGGTCAACATCGCCTGGCAGTTGGGCTTCCCGATCCTGTCGGTGCTGCTGTACGGGTACGTGTTCGGCAGCGCGATGGTGGTGCCGGGCGGCGGGGACTACCGGGACTTCCTGATGCCGGGGATGTTCGCGATGACGATGGCCTTCGGCTTCATCAACACGGCGACGCTCGTGGTGCACGACGCGACGAAGGGGGTCATCGACCGGTTCCGCTCGATGCCGATGGCGCCTTCGGCGGTGGTGTCGGGGCGCGGGGTGACCGATCTGCTGGTCGCCTGCGCGGAGTTGGCGATCCTGATGCTGACGGCGTTGGCGATCGGCTGGCGGCCGGACGGCGGGGTGCTGGGCGGCCTCGCGGCCTTCGCCCTCCTGCTGTGGCTGCGGTTCGCGCTGATCTGGCTCGGGGTGTGGCTCGGGCTGCTGGTCCCCAACCCGGAGGCGGCGGGCGGGCTCTTCGCGGTCGCCTTCCCGCTGACGATGATCTCCAGCATCTTCGTCGCGCCGCAGCTGATGCCGGACTGGCTGGGGGCGGTCGCCGCGTGGAACCCGATATCGTCCACGGTCGCGGCGACCCGAGAACTCTTCGGGTCCCCCGTGGGGGCGGGCGACTCCTGGGTGGAACAGCACGCGCTGCTGATGGCCTTCGTGTGGCCGGTGATACTCACGGCCCTGTTCCTGCCGCTCGCCGTCCGGCGGTTCCAGCGCCTTGGCCGTTGACCGGCACCGTGGTTGCGGCCACGGGGCTCTGCCCCGGCCCCCGCTGCTCAATCGCCGCAGGGGCTCGAAATGGTCACCCGTGCCCGGGGGCGAATTGCTCAACTCGCGCTGGGGCTTGAGTTGCTCAGCCCGCGCCCGGGGCTGGATTGCTTGAGTGGCGCCGGAGGCTGAAATGCGCGATCGCCGGCGGGGCTTGGTATTTCAAGCCCCGCCGGCGATTGAGGCGCGGGGTCCCGGGGGGGGCCCCCAGACGTTGACGCCCAGTCTCGTATAAACAAAAACCAGCC
>NZ_JBHWKQ010000057.1:0-37292 GCF_042730865.1 Streptomyces sp. NPDC059897
GGACGCACGGTGTGTGTCCGGCCCCGGCCGTTGTGCTGCGGTGTGCCTCTGGGGCTCAGGCCGACTTGCGTCCGCTGTTGTCCCGCGGGTGCACCGCGATGTTCATCGCGCCCGAACGCAGAACTGCCAGGCGCTCCTCGAGGACCTCTTCGAGCTCCTCACGGGTGCGCCGCTCCATCAGCATGTCCCAATGCGTACGAGCCGGCTTGCCCTTCTTCTCCTCAGGGCCGTCGCCGTCGACGAGAAGTGCCTGGGCCCCGCAGACCTTGCACTCCCACTCCGGCGGAATTTCGGCCTCCACCGAGAAGGGCATCTCAAAGCGATGTCCCTTCTCGCATGCGTACTCCACGGCCTGGCGCGGGGCCAGGTCGATGCCGCGGTCCGTCTCGTAGCTGGTCACTACGAGGCGTGTGCCGCGAAGAGCTCGCTCACTCATGAATCGTGCCTCCCGGGCTTGTCGCCCACAGGACAGGTGTCGCTGTCGTCGTCATCCGGTCAACGTCCGGTCGGCGGTAAAGATTCCCGGTTCCCGGGTCATGCGTCGCCGTCGTAGCCGCCCCTTGTTGTACCCACCGGTGACCGGTTTGTCACATCTCACGCAGGATGTCACCTAGCGTTTCGCGATCTAGACGTGCAGTAACGGTACGCCTGGCAGGCCAACCGCGTACACTACCGGGATTTGCCTTCAGGTGCTAAATCCGGGCCGGTACGGAATTGCCCGCGTCGCGGACCGCCCGATGGACCGGAACCCTCGCGAGCAGGACAAAACCGATCACGAAGAAGGCGACAAGGGACACGATCGCGTCGCGATAACTCCCGGTCAACTGGTACGCGAGCCCGAACACCAGGGGCCCCACCCAGCTCATCCCGCGGTCGCTCATCTCGTACGCGGAGAAGTACTCGGCCTCCTTCCCTGCCGGTACGAGGTGCGAGAACAGCGAGCGGGACAGCGCCTGGGTGCCGCCCAGGACGAGCCCGATGCCGGCGGCGAGCGCGAAGAACCACGCGGGCGCCCCGGCGGGCAGGAAGTAACCGGCCCCGATCGTCACCGTCCACGCCACCAGAGAGCCGAGGATCGTGCGCTTGGCGCCGTACACGCGCGCGAGGCGGCCCATCGCGAGCGCCCCGGCCACCGCCAGGAGCTGCACGAGGAGCACTGCCACGATGAGCGTCGACTGGTCGAGCCCCAGCTCCTCGGAGCCGTAGATGGAGGCCTGCGAGATCACCGTCTGCACGCCGTCGTTGTAGACCAGGTAGGCGAGGAGGAAGGAGAGCGTCAGCGGGTGGCGGCGCATGTCCTTCACCGTGGCAAGCAGCTGCCGTGGTCCTGAGGCCGTACCACCGGGAGCGGGGTCCGTGCGCCGGTCGCGCAGGCGGCGTAGCGGCACCACGGTGAACGCACCCCACCAGACGCCCGCCGACGCCAGGCAGATGCGCACCGCCGTCGACTCGGAGACACCGAAGGTGTCGTGGGCCGTGTACAGCACCAGGTTCGCCAGGAGGACGAGGGCGCCAGAGGCGTAGCCGAAGGCCCAGCCGCGCGAGGAGACCGCGTCGCGCTCCTCCGGGGGAGCGATCTGCGGCAGATACGAGTTGTAGAGCACCATCGAGACGGCCAGCGAGGAGTTCGCGACGACGAGGAGCAGGCCGCCCAGCAGATAGCGGTCGCCGTCCAGGAAGAACATCCCGGCCGTCGCCGCGGCGCCTATGTAGGCACAGAGCGCGAGCAGCGGCTTCTTGCGGCCCGTACGGTCCGCCGCTGCGCCCGCGAGGGGCATCACGAAGATCGACAGGATCACCGAGAGGGAGACCGAGTACGCGAAGAAGGAGCCCGCGCGGACCGGGATGCCCAGGGGGTGCACAAAGCCGTCCGGGTCGGCGGCGGCCTTCGCGACCGAGGTCAGATACGGGCCCAGGAACACCGTCAGGACGCTGGTCGAATAGACCGAGCACGCCCAGTCGTAGAAGTACCAGCCGCGCTGCTCGCGTTTGCGCTCGGCGGGGGTCGGCGCCCCCGGCTCCGCGTCCCGCGCGATCTCGGTGCCCACCCGTGTCCCCTTGCCGTCCCCGCCGTACGGCGCCGCGGGGTGGCGGTCAGACCCACGTCCCCCGGTCCTTGAGGACGTCCCGCAGCGTCTCGATGTGATCGGAAACTATGCCATCGACCCCGAGGTCGAGAAGCCGTCGCATCTCCTTCTCGTCGTTCACCGTCCACACGTGGACCTGCAGCCCGCGCGCGTGGGCGGCCTGGACGAAGCGGTGGTCGACCACCTGGACCCGCCCGTGCGCCACCGGCACCTGGGCGCAGACCGCGGAGCGGCGCAGCGTCGCCGGAATCCCGTACGAGCGCAGGCGCAGGCCCAGCACGCCCCGGGTGCCGTACGACGTGGCGAGGCGGGGGCCCGCGAGGGCCTGCGCGCGGGCGACGCGCGCCTCGGAGAAGGAGCCGACGCAGACGCGGTCCCACGCGCGCGTGCGGCGCAGCAGATCGAGGAGCGGGACGAGCGCGGGCTCCGCCTTGACGTCCACGTTCCAGCGCACGTCCGGGAACGACTCCAGCAGCTCCTCGAAGAGCGGCACCGGCTCGGTGCCCGCCACGCGCGCGTGGCGCACCGTGGACCACGGGAGGCCGGCGATCCGGCCGCCGCCGTCCGTGACCCGGTCCAGCGTGGCGTCGTGGAAGGCGACGAGGCGCCCGTCGGACGTCGCGTGCACATCGGTCTCGATGTAGCGGTAGCCGAGGTCCACGGCGCGGCGGAACGCGGCGACGGTGTTCTCCAGGCCGTCCGCGGCCCCGCCCCGGTGGGCGAGGGCGAGCGGCCCCGGATGGTCGAGGTAGGGATGGCGTACGCGCGAGGTCACCGTCGCAGTATCGCCCGCCGCCATGTGCCGCCGGCGACCACCGTGGAACCGGCGGGCGACGCGGGGACGGCGAAGAAGCGCAGGAAGAACTGCGCCAGCGGGCCGATCGTCAGGGCGTACAGGACCGTGCCGACGCCGATCGTGCCGCCCAGCAGAAAGCCGCTCGCCACGACGGCGACCTCGATGACCGTGCGCATCAGGCGGATCGAGCGGCCGGTGCGCTGGTGGAGCCCGGTCATCAGGCCGTCGCGCGGGCCGGGGCCGAACCTCGCCGCGATGTAGAGGCCGGTCGCGGCGCCGTTGAGCACGATCCCGGCCAGCATCAACGGGATGCGCACTCCTACGGAGTGCGCATCGGGGACGACCGCGAGCGTGCCGTCGATCGCGAGGCCCACCACGAAGACGTTCGATACGGTGCCGAGCCCCGGCCGTTGCCGCAGCGGGATCCACAGGAGCAGGACGATCGCGCCCGCGATGATCGACACGACGCCGATGGAGATGCCCGTCAGCTCGGCGAGCCCCTGGTGCAGCACGCCCCAGGGCTCCAGGCCGAGGCCCGCCTCCACGAGGAGCGCCGAGCTGGCGCCGTACAGCGCGAGACCAACGTAGAGCTGCACGAGGCGGCGGACGAGCGGGCCGCCTGGCGACGGAGCGGACGGTGACGCGGACAAGGTGAGCCCCTCTGTGGTGGTAGTGGCCTGACGCATGACACTCTGTGGCGTGGAATCGGATGCCAACCATGGCCAATCCGAGGAAGGTGGACTGGCTCGCATGGCCCAGTGGACTTCGGCGATCGGCTCGACCCAGCTCGCCCGGCTGCTCACCTCGCAGCAGCCGCGCCCCGCGGGCCCCGGCACCCGCCGCCCGCCCGCCTACCGCGCCCTCGCCGACGGCATCCGCCTCCTCGTCCTGGAGGGCCGCGTCCCAGTGGCCACGCGACTGCCTGCCGAGCGCGAACTGGCCCAGGCGCTCTCGGTGAGTCGGACCACGGTCGCGGCCGCCTACGAGGCGCTGCGCGGCGAGGGCTTCCTGGAGTCCCGCAGGGGAGCGGGCAGCTGGACCGCCGTGCCCGCCGGGAACCCGCTGCCCGCGCGGGGCCTGGAACCCCTGCCGCCCGAGGCCCTCGGTTCCATGATCGACCTCGGTACGGCCGCCCTGCCCGCCCCCGAACCGTGGCTGACCCGCGCCGTGCAGGGCGCCCTGGAGGAGCTGCCGCCGTACGCCCACACGCACGGCGACTACCCGGCGGGGCTGCCCGCGCTGCGCACGATGATCGCCGAGCGGTACACCGCGCACGGCATCCCGACCATGCCCGAACAGATCATGGTCACGACCGGCGCGATGGGCGCCATCGACGCGATCTGCCACCTCTTCGCGGGCCGCGGGGAACGCGTGGCGGTGGAATCGCCCTCGTACGCCAACATCCTTCAGTTGATGCGCGAGGCGGGCCTGCGGCTCGTGCCCGTCGCCATGGCCGACGGGCTCCAGGGGTGGGACCTCGACCGCTGGCGCCAGGTGCTGCGCGAGGCGGCGCCGCGGCTCGCCTACGTAGTCGCCGATTTCCACAATCCGACGGGCGCGCTCGCCGACGAGGAGCAGCGCCGCTCGCTGGTCGACTCCGCGCGCGCGGCCGGCACCGTCCTTGTGGTCGACGAGACGATGACCGAGCTGCACTTGGACGCAGGCCTCGACATGCCGCGTCGGGTCTGCGCGTTCGACCCCGCGGGCTCCACGGTGGTCACGGTCGGCTCGGCCAGCAAGGCGTTCTGGGCGGGGATGCGGATCGGCTGGGTGCGGGCCGCGCCCGACGTCATCCGCAGCCTGGTCGCCGCGCGCGCGTACGCGGACCTCGGGACCCCGGTCCTGGAGCAGCTGGCGGTGAACTGGCTGCTGAACACCGGGGGTTGGGAGGAGGCCGTCGCGCTGCGGCGCGGGCAGGCGCGCGAGAACCGCGACGCGCTGGTGACCGCCGTACGGCGCGAGCTGCCCGACTGGGAGTTCGACGTGCCGAACGGGGGCCTCACCCTGTGGGTCAAGGCCGGTGGCCTGTCGGGCTCGCGCCTGGCCGAGCTGGGCGAGCGGGTCGGGGTGCGCGTGCCCTCGGGCCCCCGCTTCGGCGTCGACGGCGCCTTCGAGGGGTACGTACGGCTGCCGTTCACGGTGGGCGGCGCCGTGGCCGACGAGGCCGCGGCGCGGCTCGCGGCGGCGGCGCGGCTGGTGAGGGACGGTCAGGGCGCGGGCGGGGACGTGCCGCGCACCCTGATCGCGTAAGGCCCGGGCGCGAGGTCAGCGCTTGGAGAGCGCCTCGGCCTCGTCGGGGACCGCCTCGACCGGCGTCTCCACGGTCGCGTCCGCCGGCGTGCTGCGCTCCGGGAGAAGCGCCGTGACCGCCTGCCGGTGCGCCTCGCTCGTCGCGTCGTCGTACGGGTCGGGGGTGGCGGGGACCTGGAGGCGGTGGACGGGACCGTTGCCCAGGCGGGCGTAGCCGCGGCCCGCGGGGGTGTCGGCGGTCGGCGTCGTCTGCGGCACCGTGCCGAGCACGTCCCCCAGCTCCTCCGGAGCGGCCGGACCGAGCACCACGCGCGCGCGGGCGTGCTGGCGTACCGGGTCGATCAGGGCGTCCAGGCTGTCGAGCTGCTCGGCCACGACGACCGTCACGCCGGCCGCGCGACCGTGCCGCAGCGGCACCTGGAGCAGCGTCTGCGGGTCCTTGCGGGCGTCCGCGGCGGCGAGGTGCCCCAGGGCGCTGGGCCGGTCGAGCAGGATCCACAGCGGGCGCTTGATGTCGTCCGGGGTGGGATGCCCGGCCTGGCGCGCCCGGTTCGCGGCGATCAGCCGCCGCTCCGTCTCGTGCGCCGCCCATTCGAGGCTGGTCAGCGCGCCGGCGAGACCGCACTCCACGGCGAGCACCCCGGAGCGGCCGACCAGGCACGCGTAGTCGCCCGTACCGCTGCCCTCGATGATCAGGACGTCGCCGTGCCGCAGGGCCTGCAGCGCGACGGAGCGCAGGAAGGTGGTCGTGCCGCTGCCCGGCTGCCCCGCGACCAGCAGGTGCGGCTCGGTGGAGCGGACGCCGGTGCGCCACACGACGGGCGGCACGTCCCGCTCCTCCTCGCCCGCCATCACCGGCAGTGTGCGCTGGACGCCGGTCCCGTCGGTGAAGCCGAGGACGGTCTCACCGGGCGAGGTCACGAACGGCTGGGCGGCGATGTCCGTGGGCAGCGGGTCGAGCACGTTCACCGTCAGGTGGTTGCCCTCCTCGTCCCACGCGAAGTGGTACTCGCGGCCCCGGCCGAGCTTGGCGTGCAGCAGCTGCTCGATACGGGCCCGCGACGCCGCCTCCCCGTCCGTGAAGTAGGCGGGGTAGCGGATGCCGATCCGGTCGACACGGCCGTCGCCGTCGAAGTCGAACGTCTCGAAGGCCTTCTCCCAGTCGCCCCCGTGCGCGTACAGCGGGCTCGGGTCCTCGGACACGGAGAAGTACGGTACGAGCGCCTCGTAGAGGGACGAGAGGCGCTGTACCTGCGAATCGTCGGGGCCGGTCTGCACCGGCGGCTTCGGATCGCGACCCTTCCATGCGGCCGCCGCCATCAGGGTGATGAGCGCCAGCAGCGGACCGTACGGAATGAACACCACGACCAGGACGACGGCGGCCACCAGGAAGAGCAGCGGTCCGCGCTTCTCCTTGGGGGTGTCCGCCCACTTGTGCCGCCCGGCGGCTGCCAGGCGGCGCAGTCCACGGCTGACCGTGATGAGGGGATGGAGTACGTCGGTGGCACCGTCGGCGGCCGTCCGAGCCATGTCCCGGCTCCGGGCGATCGTGGCGCTGCCGTTGCTCAGAATGCGGGGGAGTGGGCGCCTGGCCACGTCGTTCTCCTGATGGTGTGTGCGGGTGAGGGGTCCGTCAGAACTTGATCCCGCCGAGCAGGCTGGCGAGGCTCTGGCCGCCCGCCTTGATGCTCGGGGCGATGGCCGTGCCCGCCAAGTAGAAGCCGAAGAGGGCGCAGACCAGTGCGTGCGAAGCCTTCAGGCCGTCCTTGCGGAAGAACAAGAAGACGATGATGCCGAGCAGCACGACGCCCGAGATGGACAGGATCATGAGGGTTCTCCTGGTTGATGGGGACAGTCACCATGAGTTCTTCCAGGCTCACAGCATGTATCTATACGACAAAAGGTGCAAATGGGTGGAAATTTGTTTGTTTCACCCGTTCGCGGAGCCCTGCTGACCTGCTCGAGCGTGCTGCCGGACGGTCGTCCGCACTCTCCGTGATCTTTGCCTCGGTGGGGTCGGGCCATGTGCCCGACCGGGCAGTACCCTGTCGATTCACTCGTACGGCTGCACAGCCGTACCGGCACGTATGAGAAAGGCGGTCCGCCCGATGAGCGAAGCCCCCGACCCGGAGGTCGTGGAGCTGGCCACCAAGATCTTCGACCTCGCGCGACGCGGTGAGACGGAGGCTCTTGCGGGCTATGTGGACGCCGGGGTGCCGGCGAACCTCACGAACGACCGGGGCGACACGCTCGTCATGCTCGCCGCCTATCACGGGCACACCGAGGCGGTGCGCGCCCTCCTGGAGCGCGGTGCCGACGCCAACCTCGCCAACGACAAGGGCCAGACCCCGCTCGCGGGCGCCGTCTTCAAGGGCGCCGACGGTGTGATCGGCGCGCTGCTCGACGGGGGCGCGGACCCGGCCGCGGGGACCCCTTCGGCGGTCGACACGGCTCGGATGTTCGGCAAGACGGAGCTCGTCGACCTCTTCGGCGCCTCCTGACACACTGGCTCTGACCAGGCAAAACGGGGGTGCGGGAAATGTGGTCGCGGTGCGCTCCGCCGCTGGGTCATGATGACGGCGTGATTTACGGACGCGAGGCCGGGGCAGGTGGTGCCCACGTGCAGAGCGGGCCGTGAACGGCCCGGTTCCGGGCCTTGGACGAGAGGCAGAGAAATGGGTAGCAGCAAGCAAGAGACGGCGGGCGCTCCGACGTGTTGTCGCGTGGCCAGGTAGGTGAGCATCCCGGTTGCGTCGACGCTTGATGTGAGGCTGTTTCCCATGTTCGAACCGGTCATAGCGCCCAGCGGTACGCTGCTCGGCCTGCTGCAGCGGGGCCGCGGCGACGGCACGCTGCACGCGCTGACGGCGCCGCGAGCCGAGGCTCTCGCGGCCATCAATCACTGTGTGCTGAGCGACCCCCGCCACGACTGGCAGGTGGAGAACCGCTCGCTGTACTACGCCCGGCTCTACGTCGACCTCCACGGCGAGCTCGACGAGATCGAGCGGCACCTCTTCGACCCCGAGGACCTCCTCGACACCGAGGAGTCGCGTACGGGCCTGGCACTCGCGGTCCTCGGCCACCTCGCCTCCTACGGCAGGCCGGACGCCCTGGAGCTGCTGCGCAGGTACGCCGCCGTGGGCGGCAACTGGGCCTGGGCGCTCGACGAGCTGGCCCTGCGCGACGACGACGCGGGCCTGCGCGCGCTCGCCGAGCCGGTCCTCGCCCGCTTCCCGGCGGACGCCGAGGCCGAGCTCGCCGCCGTGGTGCGCGACGCCTTCGAGCCGCGGCCCTGGCGCCTGTGGGCCGAGGACCCGCGCCCACATGTGGGGGCACGCGTGCGTGCCGCGCAGGAGGCCGGCTCCTTCGACCGCTGGCAGCGCCAGATGCGGCCGGCGGGCCCGCGCCCCGAGTGGAGCGTGCAGGCCGTCTTCGACTGGGCGCAGGAGGGCTTCGAGCGCGGCGCCGTCCTGTACGTGCCCGCCGCCCGCTGCCTGACCGCCGTGGCCGGTCCCGAGGACCACGCCCTGATCGTGCGGGCCGCGCAGGACGGGACCGACGGGGCCCGCTGCACCGCCCTTCGCTACCTCGCCGACATGCACGATCCGGCCGCGCTCGATCTCATCGAGGCCGCCGTGGAGGCGCCGTCCCGCGCCGTCGTGGACGCGGCCCTCGACGCCTTCGAGCGGATGAGCGGCGTCGCCGTCGTGCAGCGCGCCCGGCAATGGGCCCCCCGGCCCGACCCGCTCGGCGCCGCCGCGGGCCGCATGCTCGCCTGCCGGGGCGGCGCCGAGGACGGCGAACTCGTCCTCGCCTCCCTCCGGGAGGCAGTACGCGGCGACGGCCCCGACGCCCCCACCCTCTGGCCGCTCGTCGACGGGGCCGGGCGGCTCGGCATCGTCTGCGCCGCCCCCGTGCTCCGGCACATCTACCGCGAGACGGCGTCATCGCACCTCCGTGGCCGCGCCGCCCGCGCGCTCGCCGTCACCGATCCCTCCTTCGCCGCCGGATTCGCCGTCGAGTGCCTGTGGGACTGCGAGGAGAGCACGCGCGAGGTCGCCGCACGGCACGCCGAGACCGGTGACGCCCGCGTCGTCGACCAGCTGCGCCGCCTCGCCGCCGATCCGGCCGAGGAGGACGAGGTGCAGACCGCGGTCCGCAGTCGCATCGGTCCGGACGCGACGGCCTTGTGACGCGCTGACGTACAGGAGGCGGCCCCTGTGGGACGGGGTCGCCTCCTGCTGTTTCCCGGGACGTCGACAGGCGGCTGAAGCTCACGGACCGTTCCTCGCCAGGAAAGATCCACTTTGACGTGAGCACGTCCGGCGGGGCGACAAAGCCCGTATGCGTGTCGTCATCGTGACCGAGTCCTTCCCTCCCGACATCAACGGTGTGGCGCACTGCGCGCTACAGACCGCGCGGCATCTCGCCGCCCGCGGCCACGACCCCCTCGTCGTCGCCCCCGCCACCCCCGACGGCCCTGAGGCGGACGCGGCGGCGCCCTGCCCCGTCGTCCGGGTGCCGTCGCTCCCGCTGCCCGGCTATCCGCAGGTCCGCGTCGCCCTGCCCGGGCGCCGCCTCGCCCAAACGGTCGCCGCGCACCGGGCCGAACTCGTCCACCTGGCCAGCCCGTTCGTACTCGGCATGCGCGGCATGGCGGCCGCGGCCCGGCTGCGCGTACCTGCCGTGGCCGTCTACCAGACCGACCTCGCGGGCTACGCGCGCACCTACGTGGGCGCGGGCGAGGGCGCGGCCTGGCGGCGGATCCGCTCCGTGCACGCCGCCGCCGACCGGACGCTGGCGCCCTCCACCGCCGCACAGCGCGACCTGGAGGCGCACGGGGTGCCGAGGGTGCGGCTGTGGCCGCGCGGGGTCGACGCCGTGCGGTTCAGGCCCGAGCGGCGCTGCGAGCGCCTCCGCGCCGACCTGGCGCCCCGTGGGGAGCTGCTCGTCGGATACGTGGGGCGGCTCGCGCCGGAGAAGCACGTCGAGCTGCTCGCGCGGGTGTCAGGGCTGGAGGGAGTGCGGGTCGTCGTGGTGGGCGACGGGCCGAGCGAGGACTCCCTGCGCGGCGCGCTGCCCGGCGCGGTCTTCCTGGGACGGCGCACCGGCGACGAACTCGCACGGGTCTTCGCCTCCCTGGACGTGTTCGCGCACACCGGCCCCTACGAGACGTTCTGCCAGACCGTGCAGGAGGCCATGGCCAGCGGAGTACCGGTGATCGCCCCGGCGGCCGGCGGACCGCTCGACCTCGTCGCGCACGGCAGGACCGGGCTGCTCGTGCCGCCCGGCGACGCGGAGGCGCTGCGCGACGCCGTGTGGGCACTCGCCGGTGATCCCGCCCTGCGCGCCGCATACGGGAGCGCGGGGCGGGCCGCGGTGGCCGGGCGCAGTTGGGAGGCCGTGGGCGACCTCCTGGTCGAGCACTACGACGATGTGCTGCACGCGCGGTCGGCCGGGGCGGGGGCGGTGGCGGCATGAGCGGGCGACTGCGGATCGTACGGATCGCGAACTTCGTCGCACCCGCTTCCGGCGGACTGCGGACCGCGCTGCGAGAGCTGGGCGCGGGGTATCTGGCGGCCGGGCACGAGCCGGTGCTGATCGTGCCGGGGGAGCGCCTGTCGGACACCGAGACCCCACAAGGGCGCGTCATTACGCTGCCGGGGGCGCCGCTGCCCGCGAGCGGCGGCTACCGCGTCCTGACCGACCGGCAGCGCGTGGCACGGGTGCTGGAGCGGCTCGGCCCGGACCGGCTTGAGGTGTCGGACCGGACGACCCTGCGCTGGACCGGTGAGTGGGCACGCCGCGCCCGGGTGCCCGCCGTGATGGTGTCCCACGAGACCGCCCACGGGGTGCTGCGCACGTGGGGCCTGCCGGAGCGGGCCGCACGGCGGGCCGCCGACGTGCTCAACGTCCGTACGGCGCACGCCTACACGCGCGTGGTGTGCACGACCGAGTGGGCCGAGCGCGAGTTCGTGCGGATCGGCGCGCGCAACGTGGTGCGGGCCCCGCTCGGCGTCGACCTCGTGCGGTGCAGGCCGGGCGAGCACAGCAAGCAGGTGCGCGCCCGGTACGCGCGCGTGGACGAGGTGCTGCTCTTCATGTGCACACGGCTCTCCGTGGAGAAGCGGCCGGGCGTCGGCCTCGACACGGTGGAGCGGCTGCGCCGGTCCGGCGTGCCCGCCCGGCTCGTCGTGGCGGGCGACGGGCCGCTGCGGTCGCGGCTCGAACAACGCGCGCGGGCGCGGCGGTTGCCGGTCGACTTCCTCGGGCACGTCGCCGACCCGGCCGCGCTGGCCGCCCTGCAGGCCACGGCCGACGTGTGCCTGGCGCCGGGGCCCGCCGAGACCTTCGGGCTCGCCGCCCTCGAAGCGCTGGCCTGCGGAACACCGGTCGTCGTCAGCGCGTCCTCGGCGCTGCCGGAAGTGGTCGGCGGGGCCGGGGCGGTGGCGGAGGGCAGCGGCGCGGCGTTCGCGGCCGCCGTCAGGGACGTGCTCGGGCGACCCCTGTGGCAGCGCAGGGCGCGGGCACGCGCGCGTGCCGAGTGCTTCGGGTGGGACTCCGCCGTGGCCGCCTTCCTGGCGGCGCACGACGCGCCCGCACTGGTGCCGCTCGGGGGCTCGGCATGAAGGCGCTCAGGTTCGCCGCGCTCGGCGACTCGCTCACCGAGGGCGTCGGCGATCCGGTCGGCGGCGGATGGCGGGGCTGGGCCGCGCTGCTCGCCGAGGGGCTGACACCCGCGGAAGTCCCCGTGGAATTCCGCAACTTCGCGACCAGCGGGGCGCAGACCTCCGACGTGCTCGGGCGGCAGTTGCCCCGTGCGCTGGAGTTCGCCCCCGACGTCGCGTCCGTGGTGGTCGGCGTCAATGACACCCTGCGTGCCACCTTCGACGTCCAGGCCGTTGCCGCCCGCCTGGACGCCGTGTACGGGGCACTCGCCGGGCGGGGCGCCCTCCTGCTCACCGCCTGCCTGCCGGACCCCGGCACCCTGTTGGGCCTGCCGGGCGTCCTGGCGCGCCCTCTCGCGCGTCGACAGGGCGCGGTCAACTCCGTGGTCCACGCCCTGTCGGAACGCCACGGAGCGGCCCATCTGCACGCCGCCGACGCCGACTGGGTGGCCGACCGTGCCCTGTGGAGCGCGGACCGGCTGCACCCCGGTGAGCGGGGGCACCGCCGTTTCGCGGCCCGCTTCCACGCCGTTCTCGCGGCCACGGGGGAGGCGCTCGGCCCGGCGCCCGACGTCGAGCCGGAGCGGCCCGGTCCGACCCGCGCCGCGGGCCTGTGGTGGCTCGCCACGGCGGGCACCGGCTGGGTCGCGCGCCGCTGCGCCGATCTGCTGCCCCAGCTTCTGGCGCTCGCGGCGGACGAGGTGCGGCACGAGGTGCGGGGCACGGGCGCCCGGCTCGACCTGCGGGCCTCGGCCGGGGTCGCGGCGGCGCTCGCATCGGTCTCGGGTCTGGAGGTGCCGCTTCGGGCTTGCGATCATGTGACGGGAGTCGCGGGAGCGGCTCCGGGTACGAGCCAGCCGTGCGAGGTCTGCCCCTGACAGGTCTGTCCCTGGCAGGTCTGTTCCTGGCAGGACTGTCATCGACGGGTCTGTCACCGACAGGTCTGTTCCTGACGGGTCTGTCCCGGCCAGGGGGAAGCCTCGCGTCGCCTACGCACCATAGGAGTTGAGTCATGGCCCTCGACATCGCCGCCGTCCGCGCGCAGATCCCCGCCCTGAAGTCGGGCACGGCCCGGTTCGACGCCCCGGGCGGCACCCAGACCCCCGCGCCGGTGATCGACGCCGTGGCCGCCGCGCTGACCGGTCCCCTGGCGAACCGGGGCCGGACCACGGAGGGGGAGCGCAACGCGGACGGCATCGTCGTCGAGGCCCGCGCGGCGCTGGCCGACCTGCTCGGCACCACGCCCGGGACCGTCGTGTTCGGGCGCAGCGCCACACAGCTCGTCTACGACCTGTCCCGGATGCTCGCCAAGACCTGGCGGCCCGGCGACGAGGTGGTCGTCACCCGCCTCGACCACGACTCCAACATCCGCCCGTGGATCCAGGCGGCGGAGGCGGCGGGCGCCACCGTCCGGTGGGCCGACTTCGACCCGCGGACGGGGGAGCTGCGGCCCGAGCACCTGGAAGCGGTGCTCTCGGAACGTACCCGCCTGGTGGCCGTGACCGCCGCCTCCAACCTGATAGGCACGCGTCCCGACCTGCCTGCCCTGGCCGCCCTCACCCACGCGGCGGGCGGGCTGTTCCACGTGGACGCGGTGCACTACGCCTCGCACGCCGCGGTGGACCTGGCGGCGCTCGGCGCGGACACGCTGGTCTGCTCGCCGTACAAGTTCCTCGGACCGCACTTGGGCGTCCTCACCGGCCGCGCCGAACTGCTCGACTCCTTGCGCCCCGACAAGCTGCTGCCGTCCAGCGACGCCGTGCCGGAGCGCTTCGAACTCGGCACCCTTCCCTACGAGTTGCTGGCTGGCGCGCGGGCCGCCGTGGACTTCCTCGCGGATCTGGGAGCGGAGGCGGGCGGCAGCCGCAGGGAACGCCTCGTCGCCTCCTTCGCGGCCCTGGAGGAGCACGAGGACGCGCTGCGGCAGCGTATGGAGCAAGGGCTCGCGGACCTCGGAGGAATCACCCTGTACTCGCGTGCGCAGCAGCGCACCCCCACCCTCCTGTTCACCGTGGAGGGCCACAGCCCGGCCGAGATCTCCGAGCGGCTCGCCGGCCACGGCATCGACGCCCCCGCCGGTTCCTTCTACGCGGTGGAGGCCTCGCGGCGGCTCGGCCTCGGGGACGCGGGCGGCGTCCGGGTGGGCCTCGCCCCCTACAGCAGCGCGGAGGACGTGGAGCGGCTGCTCACCGCTCTGGAAGCGGCCGTGTCCTGAGACGACGCAGTCCTTCACGGCTCTCGTTGAACGATCCGTCGATACCAACGTTGTCTCGTTCCCGGAACTGCGCTTGAATTCCGCCGTGGCCATGGACGAACTCAACGCTCTCGCGGACGACCGCGCGCTGCTGGGGCGCACCAGCACCGCGGAGCGCGTCGCGGACATCCTGCGGAACCGGATCGCGGAGGGCTACTTCCCACCCGGGACGCGCCTGTCGGAGGACAGCATCGGAGGCGCCCTCGGGGTGTCGCGCAACACGCTCCGCGAGTCGTTCCGGCTGCTCACGCACGAGCGGCTGCTCGAACACCGGCTGAACCGCGGGGTCTTCGTGCGCGTCCTGAGCGTCGACGACGTCGAGGACATCTACCGGACCCGGCGCATGGTCGAGTGCGCCGTCGTGCGGTCCCTGGGAGATCCGCCGTACGCGCTCGACGGGCTCGCGGGGGCCGTCGCCGACGGGCACCGGGCGGCCGAGCTCCGCGAGTGGAAGAGCGTCTCGACCGCCAACATCCACTTCCACCGCGAGCTCGTCGCCCTGGCACGCAGCGAGCGCACCGACGAACTGATGCGCAGCGTCCTGGCCGAGCTGCGTCTCGCCTTCCACGTCGTGGACGACCCGCAGCGCCTCCACGAGCCGTACCTGGCGCGCAACCTGGAGCTCGTGGAGATGCTGCGCGAGGGCCGCAGGGACACGGCCGAGACGCTGCTCGGTGAGTACCTCGACGACTCCCGCGAGGGACTCGTCGAGGCCTACCGCCAGCGGCTGCCGAAGGACGGATAGCGGCCCGTCGGGGCCTGTGACGGGCGGGCCCGAAAGCCGTCGCATCTGCGCCGTTTCGACCGTTGTCAGACCCAGCGCATACCCTGTGCTCCGTGACTTCGCCTGCCAGCACGGAATCCGTTCCGCCCCAGCTCAGCGCGGGGCCGCGCCCCGCACCGGGCCCGGCCGCCGACGAGGGGCTCGCGCGGCGGCTTCGCGCGCTCGCGTGCACCGCGCCGCTGCACGACCTGGACGTCCGCAAGGCCAATCTCGCGGGCGAGTACTCGACGTACGGGATGGCGGAGGTGGCGCTGTCCGCCATCGACCTCGTCACCCTGAACATGGACTTCGACACGGGCGCCGACCACGAACAGATAGTGGCCAGGCTCGTACCCCGTATCGCCGCGCAGGCCCCGCAGCGGCCCGCCGCCGAGCACGAGCGGGTGGCCCGCTGGGTCCTGGAGAACCTGATCAACGTCGGCAGTGTGGACCGCGGCTTCCGCGCCGTGTACGGCACGTTCGCGCCCGACGGCTCCTACGTACGGCGTGACTACGACTTCAAGCTGATCGAGGAAGTCCCCGGCTACGGCGGCAGCGTCTACCTCCGTACGACGGACGAGGCGGTGAACGTGCTGGTCGGCGCCCTCGACACCGACGTCACCAGCGCGCAGATCGCCGCCGAGGTCAAGCTGGAGGTGCTGATCAGCCGCGGCCGCCTCGCGGACGCGCAGCTCGCCGCCGAGCAGGCCAGGTACCGGACCGTGCAGTACTCGGAGACGCTCCGCAAGGCGCTGGACGCGACGCGGCGCAATGTGCGCGCTGTCGACTGGCTCAAGGCCGTGCCGGACATGATCGCCGAGGCGCTCGACCACGTGGCGGACCGCTACCGGCACGAGAACGCGATCCTGACCAACATCCGCAAGGCCCGCGACGAGTCGGAGGACCAGGAGCACAAGCGCCGCGCCGCCGAGCTCGTCGACATCGTCAAGGACTGCATCCGCCGGCACACGCTGCTGCAGTCGCGTCTCCTGGAGGCGGGGCCGCTGTTCCGCGCCGAGCAGGACCGGCAGGCCTTCACGACGCCTTCCGCGCGCGCGGGCCTCGACCTGTACGGGCAGCTCGTCGCTCCGCTGCTGCCACTTCCGGTGGAGAGCGCGAGCAGGGTGACCGACGCGTTCTTCGCGCGCGGCACCGGGCTGCGTACGCCCGTGTCCGTCCGCGTCGGAGACCTGGTCGACATACTGCTCACGCCTCCCCAGGAGCGCGAGCACCTCGGCGCGGAGATGCCCGAACCGGACCTCATCGCCACGCCGGACGACAGCCGGTTCAGCGACGAGCAGCTCGCGGGCGCCATGGAACTGCTCGACCTGCCGTCGGACGCGCCGCGCCGGCTGTCCGGGCTGCTCGCCGACGCCCGCGAGCGCGATGCCGAACTGCCGTACCTGGTCGCCCTGTTGGCGGTGCACGCCGCGAGCCCGCCGGTCGGCACCGCCTACCGCCAGGGCGAGGAGAAGCTGCTGTTCGCCGTGGACGACGGCACGGAGCTCGACGACCCGGAGTTCGGCGGCGCCGACCTCATCGTCGGCACGGCCCTGCTCGACGCGGTCGGGATGGCCACGGACCGGACGGAGGCCGCGTGATGCCGACCCACGGCCCCGTAGAGCACGCAGCACGCGCAGTGCACGCGTCACACGCAGCACACGCAGAACCCATGAAGGAGCACCACCCGTGACCGAGTACGCCGAAGAGCACGCCGAACGGGGCGAGCCCGACGCTTCGGGCTCGGCCAGGGCCCAGGCGCCCGTCACCCCGGCCGACGCCGCGGACGCGGCCCGGCTGGTCTCCTTCGGCCTCCAGCCCAAGCTGCAGCCCTCCCGCGACCAGGAGTACGGCGAACTGCTTCGCCGCTACCGCGAGGACCCGCCCTTCGCGCGCCTCGCCGACGCCGTCGCCACCGGGCTCGGCCTCGTGGTCCTGGAGGTGTCCCCGCGCGCGGGGATGGCCGTGACCGCCGCCGAGGACTCCGTGTTCGCGGTCCGCATGGGCGACTACGCGCGCAAGGCGGCCACCGACTCCACCGACCGCTTCCTGCACGGCCTCGCCCACCTCGCGGTCGCCGCGCTCGCCTTCCCGCGCCCCGAGGACCTCGCCGACGACGGCTACATCGGCCGCGTGAGCGTCAACGGCGTGGACGCCTTCGTCCGGCAGGCCTGCCGGAAGCTGGAGGAGCGGGCCGAGGAGACCGGCGAGAACACCGACCCGACGACCGAGGCGCCCGGACTCGAAGCGGCCTGGCGGATCTGGGCCCGCCGCAGCTCCACGGGTGCCACCAAGGACACGCGCCGCCTCGCCAGTTCGACGACCGGCATCGTCGGCAAGGCCGTCGCGTTCCTCACCGACTCCGGCTTCCTGCAGAGAACCGGCGACGACTCGGGCGGTACGTACCGCACCACCGCCCGCTACCAGCTCCAGGTCCGCGACATGGCCGGCACGGCCGCGATGGCCGAACTCCTCGAGCTGGGCGTCGTTCCCGTCACCGACGGGTCCGCGAGCCTGGTGCCGCCGATGGACGAGGACGCGACCGGGCTCGCCGCCGACGCGGGCCTGCCGTTCCACTCCTGACCTTTTCGAACTTCCGTACCTACCACGAGAGTCCGCCATGTACGAGCTGTCCCGGGTTCGCCTCTACTCCATCGGGCCCGCCGGTGCACGCTACGCCGACACCGTGCTTGACCTGCGCGGAGTCGGCGAGCCCGTGCCCGACCCCGCGCCCACCCAGGCGGAGTTCTTCGAGGACGAGCCGGTCGGCCCGCCGCGCCGCCCCGCGCCGGCCGGTGTGCTCTTCCTGGAGAACGGCGGCGGCAAGTCGGTCCTGCTCAAGCTGATCTTCTCGGTCATGCTGCCCGGCCACCGGAACACGCTGGGCGGCGCCAGCTCCGGCGTGCTGCGCAAGTTCCTCCTCGCCGACGACTGCGGACACGTCGCCCTGGAGTGGCAGCACACGCTCACCGGCGAGTGCGTCGTCGTCGGCAAGGTCAGCGAGTGGCGCGGACGCCAGGTCTCGAACGACCCGCGGAAGTTCGCCGAGGCCTGGTACTCGTTCCGGCCCGGCCCCGGACTGAGCCTCGACTCGCTGCCGGTCGCCGAGTCCAGCGCCGTACGTCCCGTCGCCGAGGGAGCCTCCGGCGCGCAGGGGCGGCGCCGCACCATGAAGGGCTTCCGTGACGCGCTGACCGAGGCGGTCAAGGTGTACCCGCACCTCGAGGTGCACTGGGAGGAGATCCACGACCGGTGGAACGAGCACCTCGGTGACCTGGGCCTCGACCCCGAACTCTTCCGCTACCAGCGGGAGATGAACGCGGACGAGGGCGAGGCCGCGGGCCTCTTCGCCGTCAAGAAGGACTCCGACTTCACCGACCTGCTGCTGCGCGCCGTGACCGACACGCGGGACACGGACGGCCTCGCCGACCTGGTGAGCGGATTCGGGAACAAGCTGGGCCGGCGCGCCGAGCTGATCGCCGAGCGCGACTTCACCGCGGGCTCCGTCGACCTGCTCACCCGCATCGTGGAGGCCGCCGACACGCGCTCACGCGCGCGGGACATCCACACCGCCGCCGAGCGCCGTACGCGCACGCTCGCCCGCCGCCTGTCGGCCCGCGCCGCCGTCGAGCGCGGCCGCGCCGGAGAGCTGGCCCAGCAGGTCACCGCCGCCGCGCACACCGTCACCGAGGCGGAGTCGGCGCGCGAGCGCAGCTCCCTGATCGCAGCCGAACTCGCCTACCGGCATGCCTCCTTGGCGCTCGCCGGAGCCGAGAAGTCCGCCGCCGCACAGAAGCGCGAGCTGGCCGACGCGCGCAACCTGTACTCCGCCTGGCAGGCCGCGGAGGCCGTCCTGCGCCACCGCGCCGCAGCGGACCGCTCCGCGCGCGTGGCCGTCGCCATCCGTGAGGCCGAGCGCGACGCGGCGCCCGCGCTCGCGGCCCGCGCCAAGGCGGCGTCCGAACTCGTGCGGGCGCTGCACGGCGCCGCCGAGCAGGCCGAGGCCCACGCGAACGAAGGGGAGGAGCGCTCCGCCGTCCTCCAAGAGGCCGGCGAGACCGCGCACCGCGACGCCACGGCCGCCGCCACCGAGGCGCAGCGCGCCCGCAGCGAACTCGGGCACCTGCGCCAGCGGTTGACCGAGGTCGAGCAGGAGACCGCCGAGGCCGTGCGCGCCGGGTGGATCGACGACAGCGCACCCGACGCCGACCCGGCCCGCGCCGCGCTGGCAGCCGCCGACGCGGAGAAGACCACCGTCGCCGCGTGGGACACCGCGCGCGAGGCGGCCCGCCGGGCCTCCGAGCACGCGCGCGAGGCCGGCTCCGTCGAGTCGCGCGCCGAGCTGACGGCGGCCCGTGCCGCCGACGCCGCGAGCGCGGCGGAGCAGGCCCACCAGGCGGAGGAGCGGGCGGCCGCCGCCCTCGCGGGGGAGGAGCGGCTCGCCGAGCTGCTCGGTACGGGCGGGCTGCCCGCCGCCTCCGAGACCGGGGAACCCGGCGGACCCGTGCAGGACGCATCTGAGGGCTCGCTCACCGCCGAGGACCTCGATCGCGCCGCCGACGACCTGAAGACGCTGCTCGACGACACGGTGACGTCCGCCGAGCGGCAGCTGTTCGAGCTCCGCACGGCCGCCGCCGACGACTCCCGGATCCTGGGCGCCCTGGGTGACGGTGGCCTGCTGCCGCCGGGCCCCGACGTGCTGGCCACCGTCGAGTTCCTCGGCGAGCACGGCATCCCGGCGCTGCCCGGCTGGCGCTACCTCGCCCAGTCCGTCGATCCGGCCGACCACGCGCGCGTGCTCGCCGCCCGGCCCGAACTGGTCGACGGCGTGGTCATCACCGACTCGGCGGCCCACGAGCGGGCCCGCGAGGCGCTCGCAGGGGCGGCCCTGCTGCCCCGCTCCGCCGTCGCCGTCGGCACCGCCGCGGCGCTGCTCGCCCCGACCCCGGCCGAGAACGCGTCGGACGAGAACGTCTTCCTCGTACCGCCGAACCCGGCCATGCACGACGAGCACGCCGCCGACGAGGAGCGGCAGGCGCTGCGTGAGCGCGCGGCCCGGCGCGACGAGGAGATCCGGGCGCTCGCCGGACGCCTCGCCAAGGACCGCGAACTGGCGGCGCGGCTCACCTCCTGGCGCACCGGCTGCCCCACGGGCCGTCTCGCCGAACTCGCCGCCGCGGCCCGCGAGGCCCGCGCGTTCGCCGAGGAGTCCGAGGCCGAGCTCGCCGAGGCCCGCACCGTGCGCGCCGAGGCCGACGAGTCCGCCGCGGAGGCGACCCGCGTGCGCGACGAGCGGCAGGAGGCGGCGCAGAAGGCCCGCCGCGCCGCCGACGCGCTCGCCGGGCTCGCGTTCCGCCTGCGCGAGCGCGCGGGCTGGCAGGCGAAGGTCCGCGAACTCGCCGACGAGGCCGTCGAGTCGGAGGCCCGCGCCCAGTCCTGCCTGGAGCACGCGCGTTCGGCCGACGAGGACCGGCGGGCCGCCCAGCGCTCCGCCGACGACGCCCGCCGCACGGCCCGCACGCTGCGCGCCGAGCGCGCCGAGATCGCCGGCGCCCCCGACGAGGTGCCGGAGGGCGAGCCGCCGCAGGCCTCACTGCCCGCGCTGCGGGAGGCCTACCGCGCCGCTTCCCAGGTCTACGAGAAGGTGGGCGTCGGCGCCGACCTGCGCGCCGAGCAGGCCCGCGCCGAGTCCGACGAGTCCGCCGCGCTCGCCGAGCTGGACCGGCTCAGCAACAAGGTGCGCACCCGCGCCGCCGCGCTCCTGGAGACCTCCGAAGGTGCCGACGGCCCCTCCCGGCAGGCCGCCGCCGCGCGCGCCGAGGAACTCGTCCAGCTCTTGGAGACCCGCGCCTCGACCGCCAGTGAACAGCTCGGCCGGCTGCGCGGCGAGGCCGAGCGGCACGCACCCGAGGACGGCGAAGCGCACACGGAGCTGCCCGAGGACCTCGTCCCGTCCGACACCGAGCACGCGCAGACCCTGCTGCGCACGGCGACCACCGAACTCGCCACCCGCACCGACGCGTTGAGCACCGCCCGCGCCGCCCACGCCGAACTCCTCGACGCGCACCGCGCCGCCGAGGACGGGGCCGGCGGCTTCGACGAGACGGCCGCGCTCCTGCGCGACCTGCTGCGCGATCACGCCGACGCGGCCGAGGACCAGGAGCAGCCCGAGCCCTACCCCGGCGCCCTGGAGGAGGCCCGCCAGGCGGCGGCCGAGACCCGCCGCTCGCTGCGCGGCTGCGCCGCCGACCTGTCCGCCGCCGAGTCCGCCGTCCGCGAGGCCAGCGACATCCTCGTACGGCACGCGAACTCGACGCGCTACGAGCAGGTGCGCACGCCCGCCCGCCAGCAGATCCGCGAGCTGCCCGCCTCCGCCCTGCCCGAGCACGCGCAGAAGTGGGCCGACGCCTTCGCGCCCCGGCTGCGCGTCCTCACCGACGAGCTGGCCCAGTTGGAGCGCAACCGCGACTCGATCGTGGACCGGCTGCGCGGACTCGTGGAGTCCTCGCTCGCCACGCTCCGCTCCGCGCAGCGCCTGTCCCGGCTGCCCGAGGGGCTCGGCGAGTGGTCGGGCCAGGAGTTCCTGCGGATCCGCTTCGAGGAACCCGACCAGGCCACGCTGATCGAGCGGCTCGGGGAAGTCATCGACGAGGCGACCAGCGCGGCCGTGAAGAAGAATTCCGACCTGCGCCGCGACGGCATGTCCCTGTTGCTGCGCGGCGTCAGCGCGGCCCTTCAGCCCAAGGGCGTCGCCGTCGAGATCCTCAAGCCCGACGCGGTGCTGCGCGCCGAGCGCGTCCCCGTCGGACAGATGGGCGACGTGTTCTCCGGCGGTCAGCTGCTCACCGCGGCCATCGCCCTGTACTGCACGATGGCGGCGCTGCGCTCCAACGACCGGGGCCGCGACAAGCACCGGCACGCGGGCACGCTGTTCCTCGACAACCCGATCGGCCGCGCCAACGCCACGTACCTGCTGGAACTCCAGCGCGCCGTGTCCGACGCGCTCGGCGTCCAACTCCTCTACACGACCGGCCTGTTCGACACGACGGCACTCGCCGAGTTCCCCCTCGTGATCCGGATGCGCAACGACGCGGACCTCCGGGCCGGCCTGAAGTACATCAGCGTGGAGGAACACCTGCGGCCGGGCCTGCCCCAGCAGGACCCCGAAGGCGAGACGGTGCACGGCGAGATCACGGCCACGCGGATGTACAAGCGGCCTGCCGAAGGCTGATGCCGGATGGGGCGGCTCAGGTGTGGGTCAGCTGGCCGGACCTGCCGCGCCTGCGTATGCCGATGGAGTCGGGCCGGGCGACGCCGCGCCGCGACTTCGCGGCCCGGCGGGCCCGGCGGCGCTCCTTGCGCAGCTGCCGGGCCGTACTGGCCGGGACCGAGATCACGCCGTGCCGCTGGTTCCACACCTGGCGGGTCACCCAGACGTCCAGGACGCCCCACGTGGCCACCACCGTGCTCCCCACGCTGCTGAGCACCATGGGGAAGGCCAGCCAGGAGTCGGTCAGCGTGCAGAGCACGGCGATCATGGCCTGGATCAGCGTGAGCGAGACTATGAGGACGGCCCGCACCGCGGACGTCCGTACGGGATCGGGCATGCGGCGCCGTCGCGCCGGCTCCTCGACCCACAGTCCATTTCGATCCGCCGTGCCCATCGCCACGTCACTCCCCACCGCTCGTGGGCCTCAATAGCCCTCAAGCCGATGCCCCCGCACCGGCACTGCACAGTGACTGCCCGAATTGCCGTGCTTTACGCCGTCGGTTCGTCTGCCCTTGATGAAGACGAACGGCGGGGCGGGAAGATTCCCGTTTCGGTGAACTTGCCTGTTCCGGGCGGGCGGTGCGCAGGATTCCGGCCAACTCTTCGGCCGTGCGGACCGATGGCGATCCCCGCCGAAGCCGGTTCTGGGCGGAGGGAATCTCCTGCAATGCCGGACAACTCATGATGTCTGCACCGCAGTTCACCTCGACGTCATCCGGACAGGTCTTCGAGTTGCTCCCGTCTCAGTAGTAGGCTCGCGCCGTTTGTTGACGCACATGTGTGCCCCTGAAGGCAGAGGGGTCGATCTGGGGGAGGCCATGCGCTTTCGCGGGAAGTCCATCCGCCGGAAGATCGTGGCGTTGTTGCTGGTGCCGTTGCTGTCCCTGACGGCCATCTGGGCCTTCGCCACGGTGATCACGGGGCGCGCCGCCGTCCAGCTGATCTCCGCGGGCCAGGCGATCGACTCGGTCGCCTACCCGCTGGTCGCCACGAGCCGCACCCTGCAGGCGGAACGCCGGCAGACGCTCGTGTATCTCGCCGACCCCCGTGCCTCCGAGGCCCAGTCGGCACTGCGGGCCAAGCGGACCGCGGCCGACGAGTCGATCACCCGGATCAAGGAGAAGGTGCGCGACAGCGCCGTCCGCGAGGACCTGGACGGCGACGCCCGGGCTTCCCTCGACACCGCCGTCGAGGGCCTGGAAGGCATCGCGTCGCTGCGCCGGAACGTCGACGAAGGAACCGTGACCCGCGCCCAGGCCCTCGAGTTCTACAACCGCCTCGTCGCGCCGACCTACGACTTCCTGCTCGACCTCACGGCCCTCGACAACGCGAAGGTGGAACGCCAGGCGCGCGCCCTCGTCGGCGTGCTCAAGGCACGCGAACTCCTGTCCCAGGAGGACGCCCTGGTCGGCTCGGGACTCGTCGCCCGCCGGTTCACCCAGCAGGAAATCCGGCAGGTCTCCGACCTCGTCGCCCAGCGCTCCCTCCTCTACGAGACCAATCTCGCGCTCCTGCCCGACTCCGAGCGCTCCCGCTACCAGCGGTTCTGGAAAAGCCCCGACACCAACCCGCTGCGCACTGCTGAAGAAGCGGTCGTGAGCGGGTCCCCCGGAACACCCCGCGGCGTCACCGCGCGGAGCTGGGACAGGGCGTCGCAGTCCGTGCTCGGTGAGCTCGTCGACCGGGACACCGCCGCGACCGAGCGCTACCAGGACCGCGCCCGCCCCGAGGCCATCAACGTCCTGGTCCGGGCCGGGGTCGCCGGGGTGCTCGGCCTGCTGGCGCTGCTCTTCTCCCTGTACCTGTCCGTACGCATCGGCCGCGGGCTCGTCCGCGACCTGCGCCGGCTCCGCATGGAGGCCCACGAAGCCTCCGGCGTGCGGCTCCCCGGGGTGATGAGACGCCTCGCCGCCGGGGACGATGTCGACGTGGAGACCGAGGCCCCGCGCCTCGAATACGACAAGGACGAGATCGGGCAGGTCGGCCAGGCGCTCAACACCTTGCAGCGGTCCGCCGTCGAAGCCGCCGTGAAGCAGTCCGAGCTGCGCCGCGGCGTCTCCGAGGTCTTCGTCAACCTCGCCCGGCGCAGCCAGGTCCTGCTGCACAAGCAGCTGACCCTGCTCGACACCATGGAGCGCAGGACCGAGGACACCGACGAGCTCGCCGACCTGTTCCGCCTCGATCACCTCACCACCCGGATGCGCCGCCACGCGGAGGGTCTGGTGATCCTCTCCGGCGCCGCTCCGTCCCGGCAGTGGCGCCGGCCCGTCCAGCTCATGGACATCGTGCGGGCGGCCGTCGCCGAGGTGGAGGACTACGAGCGCATCGAGGTACGGCGGCTGCCGCGGATCGCCGTGACCGGACCCGCCGTCGCCGACCTCACCCACCTCGTGGCCGAACTCCTGGAGAACGCCACGGTGTTCTCGCCGCCGCACACCGCCGTGCAGGTGGTCGGCGAGCGCGTCGCGAACGGCTTCACCCTGGAGATCCACGACCGCGGTCTAGGCATGGCCCCCGACGCGCTGCTCGACGCCAATCTGCGCCTCGCCGAGACACCCGAGTTCGAGCTCTCCGACACCGACCGGCTCGGCCTGTTCGTGGTCAGCCGGCTCGCCCAGCGGCAGAACATCCGCGTCTCCCTTCAGCCCTCGCCCTACGGCGGCACCACCGCGGTCGTCTTCATCCCGGACGCCCTGCTCACGGACGCCCCCGACACCGAGGGCGCGGGCTTCCGTCTCGACCGGCCCAACGCGCCCCGCCGCACGGCCCCGCCGGTGACCCGCGCGAAGCCGGGCACCGTGGCGGGGCTGCCCGGT
Organism: Streptomyces sp. NPDC059897; assembly: GCF_042730865.1. NCBI lineage: Bacteria > Bacillati > Actinomycetota > Actinomycetes > Kitasatosporales > Streptomycetaceae > Streptomyces > Streptomyces sp. NPDC059897. The sequence continues at coordinate 24,905 of NZ_JBHWKQ010000057.1, forward strand.
CTGCCGGCCTCCGTGGTCGACGGTCCTGTCGAGCTGGAAGCCCCGCTCACGACCTCCGACATGACCCAGTTCCCCGGAGCGCTGGGCGACGAGGACAGCGAGCGCGGCAGTCTCTTCCGCCCCCGCCGCGCCGTGGCCGGGCCTCCTGGCGAACAACACCAGCAGGCCGAGGACGACGGCGCCGGGACCGACGGCACGGACGCCTCCCGCCGCACGGGCGGCCCGCGCCGCTCCGGGGACCGCGACGCCCAGGACCCGGCTGCCCGTCCGGAGGGGCCGCTGCCGCTCCCGCGCCGACGCGTGCCCAAGCTCGTCAGCTCGCACGGCCGACCCGTGACCCACAGCCGGCCCGGCGAGTCCGACCGCACCGCGCCCGAACCGAGCGAACGGCACGACCGGGACAACAGCAACAGCAGCGGCATCAGCAACGGCAATGGCAGCGACGACAGCACCGGCAGCGACGGCAACGGGGACGTACGACCTGATGCCCCATCGGGCCTCCCCAGGAGGCGCCGCGCACGTGCGGTGGAGGAGACTCCGGCACCGCGCCGCGAGCCCCCGGAGCCAACGGCGGACGCCCCGCAGACCGGCAACGCTCCCAGCACTACGCCCGGCGGGCTGCCCCGCCGCGTCCGACAGGCCAATCTGGCCCCGCAGTTGAAGGACGGCCCCGACCTGCGCGGCGACAGCGCGGCACCGGCCGAAGACAGGACTCCCTCCGCACAACCCGCCGACCGGGACGCCGACGAGGTGCGCAGCCGTATGGCCTCGCTCCAGCGCGGCTGGCGGCGTGGGCGAGCGGAGAACACCGCGGGCGATGAGCGCGCCGACGGTACAGCACCAGGAACGAATTCTGAGGGGGACGGTCGATGACCGCGCCGAAGGCCAATGCGCAGACCACCAACGGCGTTGTCGGGGAGCTGAACTGGCTCCTGGACGACCTGGTCGAGCGCGTCGCCGGTATCCGCAAGGCGATGGTGCTCTCCGGCGACGGGCTGCCGACGGGCGTCTCCGAGGGCCTCAGCCGCGAGGACAGCGAACACCTCGCCGCCGTGGCCTCCGGATTCCACAGCCTCGCCAAGGGGGTGGGCCGGCACTTCGAGGCGGGCGGCGTCCGCCAGACGGTCGTCGAACTCGACGAGGCCTTCCTGTTCGTCACCGCGGCGGGCGACGGCAGCTGCCTCGCGGTGCTGTCCGACGCGGACTCCGACGTCGGCCTCGTCGCCTACGAGATGACCCTGCTGGTCAAGCGGGTCGGCACGCATCTGGGGACGGCCAGGCGCACGGATCTGCCCGCCGGAGGGTAGTGGGTTGACATGAGACCAGACGGTCACGAGACGCATCACTGGTTCGACGACGACGCCGGTCCCGTCGTACGCCCGTACGCCATGACGCGAGGCCGCACCACCAGCGCGGCCCAGCACCGGCTCGACCTGATCGCGGTCGTCGTCGCCGAACAGCATGAAGGCGGCGCCGTGAAGGACCAGACGCTGTCGCCGGAACACGTCGACATCGTCGAGCTCTGCAAGGACGCTCCGCAGTCCGTCGCCGAACTGGCCGCGGAGCTCGATCTTCCGATCGGAGTGGTGCGCGTCCTCATCGGGGACCTCGTCGACGACGAACTCGTCCATGTGACGCGGCCGGTCCCACCGGCCCAGCTGCCCGACACGAGTATCCTCCGCGACGTGATCGACGGCCTCAGAGCGCTCTGATCCGACAGCGGAGCCTGCGAGGCACAGGAACGGGGCGGACGGCGGGAGACACACGTGGCAGGCTGGCAGTTCTGGATCGACCGAGGCGGCACCTTCACGGACGTCGTGGCCCGACGGCCCGACGGCCGCCTGGTCACGCACAAGCTGCTCTCCGACCATCCGTCGCGCTACGCCGACCCGGCAGTCTTCGCCATCCGTGAACTCCTCTCCGAGGGCGCGGAGCCGGAGTCCGGCGGCAGGCCCGGCGACCTCGTCGACTCCGTCCGCATGGGCACCACCGTCGCCACCAACGCCCTCCTGGAGCGCCGCGGCGAGCCGACCGCCCTGGTCATCACGCGCGGCTTCCGGGACGCCCTGCGGATCGCCTACCAGAACCGGCCCCAGATCTTCGCCCGCCGCATCGAGCTGCCCGAACTGCTCCATGAGCGCGTCATCGAGGTGGACGAACGCGTCGACGCCCAGGGCGAGGTGATCACACCACTGGACCTCGGCTCCCTCGAAGTCTCGCTGCGCGGCGTCTACGAGGACGGCATTCGGGCCGTGGCGGTCGTCTGTCTGCACAGCCACCTCCACCCGGATCACGAGCGGGCGATCGGTGCCCTCGCCGAGCGCATCGGCTTCCCGCAGATCTCGCTGTCCAGCGAGGTCAGCCCGCTCATGAAGGTGGTGCCACGGGGCGACACGGCTGTCGTCGACGCCTACCTGTCGCCCGTCCTGCGCCGCTACGTGCGCCAGGTCGCCGACCAACTCCCCGACGTGCGGCTGATGTTCATGCAGTCCAACGGAGGGCTCGCGGAGGCCGGGCAGTTCCGCGGCAAGGACGCCGTCCTGTCCGGGCCCGCGGGCGGCATCGTGGGCATGGCCCGGATGTCGGGGCGCGCCGGCTTCGACCGCGTCATCGGCTTCGACATGGGCGGCACCTCCACCGACGTCTCGCACTTCGCGGGCGAGTACGAGCGGGTCCTCACCACACAGATCGCCGGCGTACGGCTGCGCGCCCCCATGCTCGACATCCACACCGTCGCGGCGGGTGGCGGCTCCGTGCTGCACTTCGACGGCAGCCGCTACCGCGTCGGCCCCGACTCGGCGGGCGCGGTGCCGGGACCGGCCTGCTACCGGGGCGGCGGGCCGCTCACGGTCACCGACGCCAACGTCGCCCTCGGGCGCGTCCAACCCGCCCACTTCCCCCATGTGTTCGGCCCCGAAGGGGACCAGCCGCTCGACGACGCTCTCGTACGCGAGCGCTTCACCGCCCTGGCCGCCGAGATCCGCGAGAAGACCGGCGACGAGCGCACCCCGGAGCAGGTCGCCGAGGGCTACCTCCAGGTCGCCGTGGCCAACATCGCCAACGCCGTGAAGCGCATCTCCGTGCAGAAGGGCCACGACGTCACCCGCTACGCCCTCACCACCTTCGGTGGTGCAGGTGGCCAGCACGCGTGCAAGGTCGCCGACGAACTCGGCATCCGCACGGTCCTCGTACCGCCCATGGCAGGCGTCCTCTCGGCGCTCGGCATCGGGCTCGCCGACACCACGGCCATGCGGGAGCAGTCCGTCGAGGCCACCGTGGACGCCGCCTCGATGCCGCACATCATCAAGACGGCCGACGACCTGGAGAGCGCCGCACGCGAGGAACTGCGCTCCGAGGACATCCCCGAGCAGCGCATCCGGATCGTGCGCAGGGCTCAGCTCCGCTATGACGGCACGGACACCGCGCTCACCGTGGAACTCGCCGAACCCGTCGCCATGACCCGCGCCTTCGAAGAACGTCATCGCGCTCACTACTCCTTCACCCTGGACCGACCGCTCGTCGTCGAATCACTCTCCGTCGAGGCCACTGGCCTGACCGATCCCCCCGATCTCTCCCACCTCGTACCCCGCACCACCGCCCCGGCCGCCTCCGCGACCGTCCGCCTGCACACCGGCGGAACCTGGCGGGACGTACCCCTCCACCACCGGCACCAACTCCCGGCCAGCGAACCGGTCCAGGGGCCGGCGATCATCGCCGAGGACGGCTCGACGACCGTCGTCGACGACGGATGGCAAGCGGCCCTCGCGGACGACGGCCACTTGGTCATGGAACGGTCGGTGGTTACAGAGAGTTCCGATCCGGGCGCGGAAGGCGACGCTTCACTCGATCCGGTGAGGCTCGAGGTCTTCAACAACCTCTTCATGTCGATCGCGGAACAGATGGGCGCCCGCCTCGAGTCGACCTCGCAGTCCGTCAACATCAAGGAACGCCTCGACTTCTCCTGCGCGCTCTTCGACCCCGACGGCAGCCTGGTCGCCAACGCCCCGCACATTCCCGTGCACTTGGGCTCGATGGGAACCAGCGTCAAGGAGGTCATCCGCCGCCGCGGCGCGACCATGCGGCCCGGCGACACCTACGCCGTCAACGACCCGTACCACGGCGGCACGCACCTGCCCGACGTCACCGTGATCACCCCGGTCTTCGACACGGACGGTCACCGGATCCTGTTCTACGTCGCCTCGCGCGGGCACCACGCCGAGATCGGCGGCATCGCCCCCGGCTCCATGCCCGCGAACAGCCGCACCATCGACGAAGAGGGAGTGCTGTTCGACAACTGGCTGCTCGTGGAGGCCGGCCGGTTCCGCGAGGAGGAGACGCGGCGCCTGCTGACCGAGGCCCCCTACCCCTCCCGCAACCCGCGGACGAACCTCGCCGACCTGCGCGCCCAGATCGCGGCCAACCAGAAGGGCGTCGACGAAGTCGCCCGGATGATCGAGAACTTCGGCCTGGACGTCGTGCTCGCCTACATGAAGCACGTACAGGACAACGCAGAGGAATCCGTGCGGCGCGTCATCGACGCCCTGGAGGAAGGCGAGTTCGGCTACGAGACCGACTCGGGAGCGGTCATCCGCGTACGCGTGAGCGTGGACCGTGCACAGCGCCGCGCCACCGTCGACTTCACCGGAACTTCCGACCAGCTCGCCACCAACTTCAACGCCCCGTTCGCCGTCGTCAACGCCGCCGTCCTGTACGTCTTCCGGACCCTCGTGGGCGATGACATCCCGCTCAACGACGGCTGCCTGCGCCCCCTCGACATCGTGGTACCGCCCGGTTCCTTCCTCTCGCCCGAGCCGCCCGCCGCGGTCGTGGCGGGCAATGTGGAGACCTCGCAGGCCATCACCGGAGCCCTCTACGGGGCCCTGGGCGTGCAGGCCGAGGGCTCCGGCACGATGAACAACATCACCTTCGGGAACGCGCGCCACCAGTACTACGAGACGGTGGCCTCCGGCTCCGGCGCCGGGGACGGCTTCCCCGGGGCGCCCGTCGTGCAGACCCACATGACGAACTCGCGGCTCACCGACCCCGAGGTCCTCGAATGGCGGCTGCCCGTCCTCCTGGAGGAGTTCGCGGTGCGGCGCGGCAGCGGGGGAGCGGGCCGCTGGCCCGGCGGCGACGGCGCCGTGCGGCGCATCCGCTTCCGCGAGCCGATGACCGTCTCCACGCTGACCCAGCACCGCAGGGTGCCGCCCTACGGGATGGCGGGCGGAGCCACCGGGGCCCTCGGCGCCAACTCCGTGGAGCGCGTGGACGGCACCGTCACCCGCCTCGACGGCAGCGACACGGCCGACGTGGCCCCCGGCGACGTACTCGTCGTCGAAACGCCCGGAGGCGGCGGCTACGGCGCGCCGGAGACGAGCAGCAGTACCCGAGACAGCGACACCAGCGAGGCAGGAGAGACACAGTCATGATCTTCGGGCGTTCTGAGCGCCGCAAGGCCCCCGTCGAGCCCGTGACGCTCAAGATCCTGGTGGCCGGCGGTTTCGGCGTGGGCAAGACGACGCTGGTCGGCGCGGTCAGCGAGATCCGGCCGCTGCGCACGGAGGAGGTCCTGACGGAGGCCGGCCGCCCCGTGGACGACACCGCGGGCGTCGAGCGCAAGAGCACCACCACGGTGGCGATGGACTTCGGCCGGATCACGCTCCGCGAGGACCTGGTGCTCTACGTCTTCGGCACACCGGGCCAGGACCGCTTCTGGTTCCTGTGGGACGAGTTGGCGACCGGCGCGTTGGGCGCGGTCGTCCTCGCGGACACCCGTCGCCTGGAGGACTGTTTCGCGGCGGTCGACTACTTCGAGCGGCGCTCCATACCGTTCATCGTCGGCGTGAACTGCTTCGACGGCGCCGCCCGCCACCCGGCCGAAGCGGTCCGCCAGGCGCTCGACCTCGACCCGGACGTCCCGGTGATCCTGTGCGACGCGCGTGACAAGGAGTCGGTGAAAGAGGTCCTGATCGGCGTCGTCGGCCATGCCGCGGACGCCGCCGAGCGCAGACAGCCCGCAGCGACCTGAGTATCCCGGCACGCGCAGCGGCGGTCCGCACCCCCGCCGACCGGGGTGTGAACCGCCGCCTACGCGCGTGCATGGCTGTACGTCACCACGCGCGCGTACATACGCGCGTGGACGTGGCCTACGCGCCGTCTCCGTCCTCGTGCCAGCCGAAGCTCTTCTCCACGGCCTTGCGCCAGTTGTGGTACTCGCGGTCCCGGGCGCCCGCGTCCATCGAGGGAGTCCACTCGGCGTCGCGCTGCCAGTGCGCCTTGAGCTCGTCCAGGTCGTTCCACACGCCCGTCGCGAGCCCGGCGGCGTACGCGGCGCCCAGACACGTCGTCTCGGAGACCCTGGGCCGGATCACGGGCACGCCCAGGACGTCCGCCTGATGCTGCATCAGCAGATTGTTCTTGGTCATGCCGCCGTCGACCTTCAGGGTCGTGATCTGTACCCCGGAGTCCTGGTACATCGCGTCGACGACCTCACGGGTCTGCCAGCTCGTCGCCTCCAGGACGGCCCGCGCCAGATGTGCCTTGGTGACATACCTGGTGAGGCCGGTGACGACACCGCGCGCGTCGGAGCGCCAGTAGGGCGCGAACAGACCGGAGAACGCGGGCACGATGTAGGCGCCGCCGTTGTCGTCCACGCTCGCCGCGAGCGTCTCGATCTCGTCGGCGGTCTTGATGATGCCGAGCTGGTCGCGGAACCACTGCACCAGGGCGCCCGTGATCGCGATCGACCCCTCGAGGCAGTACACGGGCGCCTCGGAGCCGATCTTGTACCCCATGGTGGTGAGCAGGCCGTTCTTCGAGGGCACCGGCCGGTTACCGGTGTTGAGCAGCAGGAAGCTGCCCGTCCCGTAGGTGTTCTTCGCGGTACCGGTGTCGTAGCAGGCCTGTCCGAACACGGCCGCCTGCTGGTCGCCCAGCGCGGAGGCGACCGGGACGCCGGCCAGCTGGCCGACAGCCGTGCCGTACACCTCGGCGGACGAGCGGATCTCCGGCAGCAGCGACTCCGGCACGTTCATCGCCGACAGGATCGACTGGTCCCACTCGAGGGTCTCCAGGCTCATCAGCATGGTGCGCCCGGCGTTCGTGACGTCGGTGACGTGCACGCCGCCGTCGGTGCCCCCGGTGAGGTTCCAGATCAGCCACGAGTCGATCGTGCCGAAGGCCAGCTCCCCGCGCTCGGCCCTGCCCCGCAGCCCCGGCACGTTGTCGAGCAGCCAGGCTGCCTTGGGCCCGGAGAAGTAGCTCGCCAGGGGCAGGCCGGTCGTCTCGCGGAAGCGGTCCTGGCCGTCGGCGCCGCCCAGCTCGTTGCAGAGTGCCGAGGTCCGCGTGTCCTGCCACACAATCGCGTTGTGCACAGGTTTGCCGGTGGCCCGGTCCCAAAGGACCGTCGTCTCGCGCTGGTTGGTGATGCCGAGCGCGCTGAGCTGGTCCGCGCGCAGCCCCGCCTTGGCGATCGCCCCCGCGACCACGGCCTGGACCTTGGACCAGATCTCGGTGGCGTCGTGCTCCACCCAGCCCGGCTTCGGGAAGATCTGGCGATGTTCGCGCTGGTCGACGGCGACGATCTCGCCGTCCTGGTTGAAGATGATGCAGCGGCTCGAGGTGGTGCCCTGGTCGATGGCGGCGACGTACTTCACGGAAGTGTCGGGCATGGCTACCCCTTCGTAAGAAGACGTTCGAGTGTGTTTCCGAGTTTCAGAACGCTGCGTTGTAGATGACCCCCGCCAGCGCGCCGCCGATGAGTGGCCCCACGACGGGGACGAGGGCGTAACCCCAGTCGGACGTCCCCTTGTTGGGGATCGGAAGGAACTGGTGCACGATGCGCGGGCCCAGGTCACGGGCCGGGTTGATCGCGTACCCCGTCGGCCCGCCGAGCGACAGACCGATGCCGACGACCAGGAGCGCCACGATCAGTACCTGCGTGCCGGACTCGCCCAGTCCCTTGGTGAGCCCGAACGCGAGGATGGGCAGGACGAGACCGATCGTCGCGATGATCTCCGTGATCAGGTTCGCGACCAGGTTCCGGATCTCGGGGATCGTGGAGAAGATGCCGAGCGTCGGCGTCGGGCCGTCCTCCGCGGCCCCCTCGCCGGAACCGACGTTGGCGTTGAACTGCGCGAGATACACCAGGTAGGCGAGGACGGCGCCGAGCATCGCACCGATCATCTGGCCGAGCAGGTAGACCCAGACCTTGTCCCACTTACCGGTGTCGACCGCGATGCCGATGGTGACCGCGGGGTTGAGGTGACCGCCCGACAGCGGGGCGGCGGTATAGGCGCCGGCCAGCACGCCGAAGCCCCAGCCGAACGCGATGACGACCCACCCGGAGGCCCTCGCCTTGGAGTGTTTCAGGGTGACAGCGGCGCAGACGCCCGCGCCGAACAGAATCAGGATGCCGGTGCCGATGACCTCACCGACGAAGATGTCTCCGTTGCTCATGGCGGCTCCTAGGCCCTCGCCCGGGGGCAGTGCTCCCCGGTCCTCCGTGCAGGGTGCGTTTCCCATGGCTGGTTCTGAACCACGGCTGCCGTGGGCAGGAAAGTCCCGCGCCCCGCCCGGCGTCCGTGACGAGCGTGCCCGCACAGTCGGAACCACACGTGGGGGAGCGGCCCTGACCTGCCGCAACCCGGCAGGAAAGCGCACCTGGGGCAGGTGGGGCCCCGAGCAGCGGTGGGCCGATTTGCGGCGATGCCGACTGACACCCGGAAGTGTTCACCGGCCGTACTGGAGCGTCAAGGTCGTGGACGGCAACGGTTAACCGGCGGCCGGTGCTCCCCTCGGATCGTGCGCGGAAGCCGCGGCACTCGCGCCGCGGCGCACGTCGAAGCCTTCGCGCCCCGCCTGGCCGCACACCCAACTCGCCCCGGCGAGCGCCTTCGCGGCCTTCTTGAGCGGGGCGAGGAGCGCGGCCGCCTGCCGGTGGTCGGCCACTTCGCCGGGCGGGCAGACCACCGTGGCCAGCGACAGCGTCACCGCCGTGCCGCCCGCCGACCAGGGGGCGTCGAGCACGGTGGCCGCGAGCGGACCGAGCTGCTCCGGATCGGCCAGGACCAGGAAGTCGTCGCCCCCGATGTGCCCCACCCGCACGGACTCCGACTCCATATGCGCGAGGGCCTGCCCCACCGCACGGATCAGCTCGTCGCCAGCCGCGAACCCGGCACCGTCGTTGACCTGCTTGAACCCGTCGATGTCCAGCCAACTCAGGGCGAAGGCCCGGCCCTGTGCCACCCAGTGGTCCAGCTCGCCCGTCACGGCGTCCGAGCCCGGCAGCCGCGTCAGCGGGTTGAGCCCGGCGGCCTCCTCGACCCGGCTCTCGGCGAGCGCCCGCACGAGGTCGGTGAGGCGTACGACGCCGACGCAGCGACCGTCGTCGTCCACCACGGCGACGTCGTCGGCGGTGCGGGCGTGCTCGCCGTCCGCGACCACGTCGAGCACTTCCCAGGCGGTCGCCGCGACGCCCACCGTGCGCGGCCGGTCCCCGAGCCGCGCGGCCGGCCGGTCGGCGTACAGCGCGTGCCCGTAGCGCGTGGACAGCGACAGCAGGAAGCGGTCCCGCTGCACGGACCGAACCGGCACCCCGGCGGCGTCGACGAGCAGCACCCCCGTCGTCCCGGCCGCCCCGGTGAGCCGGCGCCGCACCTGCTCCGCGGACGCCGAATCGGGCAGCAGCGCCGCGGGCCGCACGAAGTCCCGCACCGGTGGGCCGGTCGGCCGTGACGAGCCCACGGCCGGGGGCAGTTCGGGCACATACACCTCGGATATCGGCAACCGGGCCGCCGGGGCGAACAGATTGCCCTGCGCGAGCTGCGCCCCCGCATCGCGGGCCGCCATGCACTGCGTCTCGGTCTCCACGCCCTCGACCGCGAGCAGCGCGCCGATCTCCTCGCACAGCGTCCGCATGGCCCGCACCGACGCCCCGCGCGACAGCAGCGAGGCGTCGAGTTTGATCAGGTCGGGCGCGAGGTCGTCGAGCAGCCGCAGGGGTACGTCACCGTCGCCCACGCCGTCGGCGCAGATCCGAAACCCCTCCTTGCGCAGCACCGCGACGCCCTCCAGGAGGGCGCGGTGCGGCACGTGCGTGAACGGCGGCCCGACATCGACGGTCACCTCCCACGGCAGCCGGCCTGAGTCCTGCACCGCGCGCCGCAGCGCGTCGAGGCCGCCCAGGTCGGCGAGCGTGCCCGCGAACACGTTCACGTGCAACGGCAGCAGCGTCTCCCTGCGCGCCGCGTCACGGATCGCCAACGCGGCGAGGTCGCCGTCGAGCTCGGGCTCGCGATGCGCCCGCGCGAGCACATCACCCGACTCGGGTCGGGCGAGTATCTCCAGAGCCGCGGCCGACCCCGTGGCCAGATTGACCACGGGCTGGAAGGCGAAGCGGAGGCTGTCCGGCCAGGTGTGCACGCCAGCATGATGGCGTCACATGGACGCCCGCAGGGCCGGTTCACACGCTGTTCACGCAGGATTCCCGAACGGCCACGCAGCGTACGCACGCGGTGGTCAGCGCACCGCCACGACCGACGATCCGTGGCCGAACAGTCCCTGGTTGGCCGTGATCCCGGCCCTGGCGCCCGGCACTTGCCGCTCGCCCGCCGTCCCCCGCAGCTGCCACGTCAGTTCGCAGACCTGGGCGATGGCCTGGGCCGGAACCGCCTCGCCGAAGGAGGCGAGTCCACCGCTGCTGTTCACGGGTATTCGGCCTCCGGGGGCGGTCGCGCCCTCCCTCAGCAGCTTCGCGCCCTCACCCTCGCCGCACAGCCCGAGGTCCTCGTACCACTGCAACTCCAAGGCCGTGGACAGGTCGTAGACCTCCGCCAGGGACAGGTCCTCGGGACCGATCCCCGCCTCTTCGTAGGCGGAGCGGGCGATCGAGGCGCGGAACGTGGGCCCTTCGGCGGCCACCCCGGCGGCCGAGTCCGTGGCGATGTCCGGAAGGTCGAGCACGGTGTTCGGGTATGTCGGCGTCACCGTCGACACGGCCCGGATGCGGACCGGATCCGCCGCTCCATGCCGCCGCGCGAACTCCATGCTGGACAAGACCAGCGCCGCACCGCCGTCCGACGTGGCGCAGATGTCGAGCAGCCGCAGCGGATCGGCGACCACGGCGGAGGCGGCGACCTCCTCGGCCGTCACGGTCTTGCGGTAGCGCGCGTTCGGATTCAGCGCGCCGGAGGCGGCGTTCTTCACCTTGACCTGGGCGAAATCCTCGAGCGTGTCCCCGTGCACGGCCATGCGCCGGCGCGCGTACAGGCCGAAGTACGTCGGGTTGGTCGCCCCGAGCGCACGGAAGCGCAACCAGTCGGGGTCGTCCGGCCGGTCACCGCCGGCGGGCTTGAAGAACCCCTTGGGTGCGGCGTCGGCTCCCACCACGAGCACGACGTCCGCGAGCCCCGAAAGGATCTGCGCCCGTGCCGTGTTGACCGCCTGGGCACCCGAAGCGCAGGCCGCGTAGACGCTGGCCACGCGCGCTCCCTGCCATCCGAGGGCCTTCGCGAAGGTCGCCCCCGCCACATAGCCGGGATAGCCGCCGCGCACCGTGTCCGCGCCGACGATCGAGCTGATGTCGCGCCAGTCGACCCCGGCATCGGCGAGCGCGGCCCGCGCCGCCGCCACCCCGTACTCGACGAAGCTGCGCCCCCACTTCCCCCAGGGGTGCATGCCCGCGCCGAGCACCGCCACGTCCCCCGTCATGCCGCCACCCCCGTCGGCCGCCAGTGCCATGTCGTCCATGTCGTCCCGGTCTCGTCGTCCCCCTCCTCGTTGAGCACGCCCGGTACGACCTCCACCTCCATGCCGACCGCGAGATCGGCCACGGAGACGCCCGGAGCCCCCTGACCGAGCACGACCAATCGCTCAGCGGCAAGCTCCACAGCGATCAACGCGTAGGGCTGCCACGGGAGTTCCCGATCGGACACATAAGGCTCAGGTGGTCGGTACCTGGCGTCCGTGTACGACCAGACGCGACCGCGCCGCGACAGCGGCAGCTCCACCAGCTCGCCGCCCGCGCAGGAGGGATTGCGGCACGCCCCGTCCTCGCGCGGGAAGAACACCGACGCACACGCGGAGCAGCGCGTCCCCAGCAGGCGGAAGTCGTCCCCCTCTCCGCTGAACCAGTCGGCCACGACAGGTGTACGCGTACGCGCCACAGCGCCTCCCCGGCAAAGAATCTGACGGAACGTCAGAAGTGTGCCACGGGGAACCGGATGACGTCAGGGGTCCCGCAGAACCATCCGTGCCCGACCGGCGTCCGTGATCGGTGTGGGGGCGGGGCCCGGGTGCCACGGGGGGGGCCCGGGGCGCCCCCCCCCGCCACCCCCCCCCCCCGGACACCTGGGGGAGCGGGACAAAGAAGACGGGGTGCGGGGGGGTC
>NZ_JBHWKQ010000057.1:37302-47221 GCF_042730865.1 Streptomyces sp. NPDC059897
CCGGTCGCCCTGGGGGCCCCCCCAACAACCCCGGGCCCCCCCCGGGCCTCGTTTTGGGTGGGGGGGGGGGGGGGGGGGCCCGGGGGGGCCCCCCCCCCCCCCCCCGCCACGTCACCGCCCCGTCAGCGAACGCTTGGAGACCGGGAAATCGAAGTACGTGTCCGGGTAGCGCTCGGGCTTGTACGTGAAGTGCCACCACTCCTCGGGCAGATTGGCGAACCCCTGTGCGCCGAGGGCGTCGCGCAGCAGGTCCCGGTTGGCCCGCTGTTCGCCCTGGATGCGCGGGTCGTCCGTGTGGGACAGCGTGTCGAAGCAGTCGAACCCGGTGCCCATGTCCAGCGAGTTGTCGGGGAAGCGCTCCGCCTTCGGCCCGTAACAGGGCGTGAGCTTCTCCCCGGGCTCGTACGGGCGTGTGGGCCGGGCCGGCAGCTTCACGACGGTCAGGTCCAGGGTGGAGCCACGGCTATGGCCCGACTTCTCCGCGATGTAGCCGTCCGCGAACAGGCGCGTCTTGTCCACGCGCGGGTAGAACTCCGCCTTCATCCTCTGGTCGTCGAGATCCTTCGCCCAGCGCACGAAGTGGTCGACCGCGCGCTGCGGGCGGTAACAGTCGTACACCTTCAGTGAGTAACCCTCCTTCAGGAGGCCGAGCTGCGCCTTGTGCAGCGCCTGTGCGGCCGGTCTCGTGAGGATGCACATCGGCTTCTTGTAGCCGTCGACCGGGACACCCATGAAGTCGTGCTCCGTGTAGTAGCGCATTTCCTGGATGATCGTGGAGTCCACGTCATGGAGCGCCACGAAGTCCTTCGGCGCCTTTGGGTCGGGCGTCGCATGGGCAGCCGAAGACGCGGCGGCAACGCCGAGCAGTGCGGCGGCGGCCAGGGCGGCGAGTTTCCGCTGAGCGGTGGAGGCTCGAGTCATGGATCAGCTCCTATCAGGAGCCGGACCCACCGGGGAAGACCGCGGCCGGGTGATCGGATACAGTCCGCGCCGTGTCCGCATCAACCCACCCCACGGTCAACCCCGTTCCGGATTCCCACTGTTCGAGCTGTGGGGCCGCCTACGGGGCCGAGGTGCACGGCTGGCCCCGCGCCTGCCGGGCCTGCGACTCCGTCGCCTACCGAAACCCCCTCCCTGTGGCCATCGCCCTGCAGCCGGTCTACGACACGGTGGGCACGGCTCTTGTCGCGATCACCCGAACCATCGCCCCCGCGCGCGGGGAGCCCGCCCTGCCGGGCGGCTTCATCGACGACCGGGAGGACTGGCGCCGAGCCGTCGTCCGCGAACTCCAGGAGGAGACGGGCATCGTCGCCGTGGCACGCGACGTACGCCTCGTGGAGGCCATGAGCGCCCCGGACGGCCATCTGCTGCTCTTCGGTCTCCTGCCCGAACGCCCGGCGGGATTCCTGCCGGACAGCGCGGCCACTGACGAGACGGACGGCTGGCACCTGCTGCGCCGCCCGACCGAACTGGCTTTCCCACTCCATACGTTGGCGGTGAAGGCCTGGTTCGAGGGCCGCTACCTGTAGGAGCCGATCCCTCACGGGCAACCGGCCCCGCAGGGCGCTCACAGGCCGCGCACACGCACCGGGTACGACGGTTCCACGTCCCCGTTCTCCCCGTCCGCCTCGACGACCACACGCCCCTTGCTCCAGCGCACCCGGAACCGTTCGATCTCCGGCTCCTCCCAGCCGTCGCCTGCGTCCCGCGCCGCATAACCGCCCCCCGTACGTCCCGGCGCCGGTGCCCACGCCTCCAGAGCCACGCCCCCGCCCGCATCGCGCACAGGAAGTACCGACCCGCCACGCGCGAGCACCGGAACACGCGACAAGGGGGCGTCCACCGCGACCTGTCCGGGCCCCTCGAAGACCTCGCCGGTCACTGTGTCGTACCAGCGCCCGGGCGGCAGCTGCACGGTGCGGCGGTCGACTCCCTGCTCCAGGACCGGGGCGACCAACAGGCAGTCGCCCAACAAGAAGGCGTCTTCACAGTCACGCAGCGCCCGGTCCTCCGGAGCCCCCCACCACAGAGGCCGCACGTACGGGGCGCCGGTACGCCGGGCGAGCTGCGCGAGGGTCATGAAGTACGGAAAGAGGCGACGCCGCTCCTCCAGGGCCACGCGCGCGTGCGCGAGCACCTCCTCACCGAACATCCAGGGCTCGCGCCGACCCGCCCGCAGCGCCGAATGCGTACGGAACAGCGGCATGTGGGCGCCCAGCTGGAACCACCGCAGGAACAGCTCCGGCGACGGCTTCCCGTCGAACCCGCCCACATCAGGCCCCGAGTACGGCACCCCGCACAACCCGAGCCCCATCACCAGTGAGAGCGAGGCGCGCAGCCCGGCCCACCCGGTGGCGACGTCGCCGGACCACGTCCCTCCGTAGCGCTGCAGACCCACCCACCCGGACCGGGAGAACAAGAAGGGCCGTTCCTGCGGCTGCAGTTCGCACAGCCCCTCGTAGCCGGCCCGTGCCATGCACAGGGCATAGACGTTGTGCGCCTCCCGATGGTCGCCGCCCCGCCCCTCGACCGCGTGTCGGGACGAACGGGGGAGCGTCGGCTCACCGAAGGCGGCGAACGACACCGGCTCGTTCATGTCGTGCCAGAAACCCGAGAAACCCTGCGCGAGACGCTCCTCGTACAGGCCACCCCACCACTTGCGCACCCGCTCCGCCGTGAAGTCCGGATACATCGACTCACCCGGCCACACGACCCCGCGCACGGGCGTGCCCGACGCATCCCGCACGAAGGCGTCGATCGCCTGCCCGCCGTCGTACAGGGGATTCCCGCTCTGCACCTTCACCGCAGGATCGACGATCGACACCAGCCGGACGCCCTCGCCGCGCAACTGTTCGGCCAGCCTGGGCAGAGACGGAAACCGCTCACGATCGACGGTGAAGGCCTGTCGCGCCGCGAAGTGATCGATGTCCAGGTGGATGGCCTCCAGGGGCAGACGGCGCTCCCTGTAACCCGCGACGACGCGCCGCACCTCCTGCTCGCTCCCGAACCCCCAACGCGCGTGCTGGTGCCCCAGCGCCCAACCGGGCGGCACCGCCGGAGCGCCGGTCAGCTGGGACCAGACATGGAGCACGCGCGCGGGTGTGCCCACCACCACCCAGCAGCGCAACGGGCCGCCCTCCATGCGCAATTCGGACGTCCCGGCACAGTCGTGCCCGGACCCCGCACCCTCGCTGCCCTCACGGAGGCTGACAGCGCCGTCCCACGAGTTGTCGTGGAACACCAGATGCGTTCCCGCGTCCGCGACCACCACCTGCACCGGCATCGTGAGCGACAGCGGATCGTCCCGCCGGCCGAACGAGCCGCCGGGATCCGTGTTCCACAGCCGGTACGTCGCGTCACGCAGCCGCGGGCCCGACGCACGCCCCCCGAGGCCGAAGAAGCGTGCGTCGGCGGAGACCTCGCTCCGCTGCGCCCAGCGGGCCTCCCCGCCACCCTCCGGCTCCCACCACCGGGGCGGCAGATCGCGGCGCAGCAACACCCCGCCAGGCGTGCGCACCTCCAAGGCGCCGTGCCGCGAGACCACGACGGTCACCCGCTCGGAGACGACCCGCCAGCCGCCGTCCTTGTCCGGCTCCAGCACCGCCCGCGGATCCGCCTCCGGGCACAGCCCGGACAGCGCGTACGAGGGCTCGGGTTCGGCTCCGTCCCAGGCCCAGAAGAGAGCACCGCTCACAGTCACGGTGATGCGCAGCCGGGACCGCGTGAACCGCACCAGGCCGCCGCCCGGCTCCGGCGTCGCACCGACCACGGCACCCGGGACCCGGGCCCGCTCGATGCCGCGCCGGGGGAGGCCCACAGAGTCCGCGCGACGGTGCCGCCACGACGCCCGAAGGGAGCGCAGCCCATGGGCCGGCCCCACGGACGAGACCGCCTTCGCCAAGCGCACCAGGTCACGACCATCCATGCTGCTCACCCTGCCACCGAGGCGCACGCGTGCGTGCCTCGTTCAACTGCCGTTCATCCGTGGTGCCAGCACATCTTCACGAGGCCGACTATGTGGGATGCACCCTGGTGCCGAAGTCGATCACGTGGCATCGTCCAGTGAGCCGCGTCAGGCGCACACTCCGCGGTGCGCGCCGCGGACGCACACGCCGAGCACGTACTTCCTGGAGCCGCATCATGTCCACCGTGAACCCGTCACCGCTCTGGCAGCCCGACCGGCAGCAGATCGCCGACGCCCAGATCACACGGTTCCAGGCCTGGGCGGCCGAGCACCACGGCGCGCCCGCCGACGGTGGCTACGAGGCGCTGCACCGCTGGTCGGTCACCGAACTCGAAACCTTCTGGAAGGCCGTCACCGAGTGGTTCGACGTGCGCTTCACGCACCCGTACGCGCGCGTACTCGGCAACCGTGACATGCCGGGCGCCGAGTGGTTCCCCGGGGCCACGCTCAACTACGCCGCGCACGCCCTGCGGACGGCGGACGACCCGGCCCGCGCGGACACCCCCGCGATCCTCCACGTGGACGAGACCCACGAGCCCCGCCCCGTCACCTGGTCCGAGCTGCGCCGCCAGGTCGGCTCCCTCGCCGCGGAGCTGCGCGCGCTCGGAGTACGCCCCGGCGACCGCGTCAGCGGCTACCTGCCCAACATCCCCGAGGCCGCCGCCGCCCTCCTCGCCACTGCGGCCGTCGGAGCCGTGTGGACCTCCTGCGCCCCCGACTTCGGCGCACGCAGCGTCCTGGACCGCTTCCAGCAGGTGGAACCCGTCGTCCTGTTCACGGTCGACGGCTACCGGTACGGCGGGAAGGAGCACGACCGCCGCGAAACCGTCCAGGAACTGCGCGACGAACTGCCCTCCCTGCGCGCGGTGGTACACATCCCGCTCCTCGGCACCAAGGCGCCCGAAGGCGCCCTGGAGTGGTCGGCACTCACCTCCGCCGACGTCGCGCCCGTCTACGAAGACGTGCCGTTCGACCACCCGCTGTGGGTGCTCTACTCCTCCGGCACCACCGGCCTGCCCAAGGCCATCGTGCAGTCGCAGGGCGGCATCCTCGTCGAGCACCTCAAGCAGATCGGCCTGCACTGCGACCTCGGCCCCGACGACCGCTTCTTCTGGTACACGTCCACCGGCTGGATGATGTGGAACTTCCTCGTCGGTGGCCTGCTCACCGGCACCACGATCGTCACCTACGACGGCAGCCCCGGATACCCCGAGACCGGCGCCCAGTGGGCGATCGCCGAACGCACGGGCGCCACCCTCTTCGGCACCTCCGCCGCGTACGTCATGGCCTGCCGCAAGGCCGGCGTGCACCCCGCGCGCGACCACAACCTCTCGCGCGTCAAGTGCGTCGCCACCACGGGCTCCCCGCTCCCGCCCGACGGCTTCCGCTGGCTCCACGACGAGGTGCGAGAGGACCTGTGGATCGCCTCCGTCAGCGGCGGCACCGACGTCTGCTCCTGCTTCGCCGGAGCCGTACCGACGCTCCCCGTCCACATCGGCGAACTCCAGGCACCCGCCCTCGGCACGGACCTCCAGGCCTGGGACCCCGCGGGCGAGCCGCTGACCGACGAGGTCGGCGAACTCGTCGTCACCAACCCGATGCCGTCCATGCCGATCCGCTTCTGGAACGACCCCGACGGCAGCAGGTACCACGACAGCTACTTCGACACCTACCCCGGAGTCTGGCGCCACGGCGACTGGATCACGCTGACCGAACGCGGCTCCGTCGTCATCCACGGCCGCTCCGACTCCACGCTCAACCGCCAGGGCGTCCGGATGGGATCGGCCGACATCTACGAGGCCGTGGAGCGGCTCCCCGAGATCCGGGAGTCCCTCGTCATCGGCCTGGAACAGCCCGACGGCGGCTACTGGATGCCCCTCTTCGTGCACCTCGCACCCGGCGCGGTCCTCGACGACACGCTCCGCGCCCGCATCAAGCAGGTCATCCGCGAACAGCTCTCGCCGCGCCACGTTCCCGACGAGGTCATCGAGGCCCCCGGCGTCCCGCACACCCTCACCGGCAAGCGCATCGAGGTCCCCGTCAAGCGCCTGCTCCAGGGAACCCCGCTGGAAAAGGCGGTCAACCCCGGCTCCATCGACAACCTCGAGCTCCTCAAGTTCTACGAGGAGATCGCCCGCAAGCGAGCCTGAGCTGATCCCGAAACCGACGGTGCGCCGTCGCCGAGCGTAGCGTTGTCAGTGCCCCCGGTTACTCTGAGTGAGCATCGTTCAAGCGCGCTCAGGGGGAATCATGGGGCACACGCAACACAGCAGGACGACCAGCATGCGGCGCGTCCTGCGCCGTGAAGTGGCGGGAACCATCGGCCTGTTGGCCGACGAGCAGGACTTCGAGGCCATGCGCCTCTACCGCAGCTTCACCTTCGACGACCACACGACGTACCTGCGCCAAGTCGAAGGCCTGCTCAAATCCCAGGCCGCGGCCGGCGGATACACCACGGTCACGTTCTTCGACCCTGCCGAATTCACGGAGTTCTGCAGGGCGGAGGGCCTGGACCCGGACAACGTGATCAGCCGGACCCGCTTCACCGCGGAACTCGCCGCCTCAGGACCTCTGGTCGCCTACCAGGGCCAGCCCATGGCCGACCTCGTCCCGGAACTCGTGGAAGAAGCGGTCCGCCAAGCGACCTGGGAGTTCGCGACATCCGTCCTGTCCCGGACAGGAGCCTGCGCCGTGTGCGGACAGGACGTCGGACGCATGGCCTTCGCCAGGGCCTCCTACCTGGTCTCCCGAGTGATCGACGCGCTCGGCGAGGGAGCCCACCACTGGGTGTGCAGCGTGCTCACCGACAGGGAGTCCCTCCATGCCGTCCTGCACGTGGACGCCATGGAAGCCGGCACGGTCAGGATCGATGAGTCCGCGGCCATGGAGGTCACGGCCGTACTGGCGCTGGCGATCGTCACTAGGCGCGCCAGCGCGGTCATCGTGCGCAGCTCGGTCGCCGGCGAGGAAGACCGCGTCCACGGCTGGCACCTGAAGGACGAGGGACTCCGGCCGATCCCAGGGGGCCGGGTCTTCGACGCCTACTGCACCGACGCCGACTCCGGCGAGCTGTCCGCTCCGGAACCCGGCGTGAATTACTGCACCGCACCAGAAGTGGATGACTCCAAGCCGGAAGGGAGGCACCTCCACTGACAGCCGCGCGCGGCTGAACCCCACGCTCAAGCGCGAAGGGCGCCCCGCCCAAAGGCGGAGCGCCCTCCGAAAGGCACCGATCGTGCTCGGCTACTCGCCGGACAGCACGGCCTGAGCGGCGTTGCGCGCTTCCTCCGCCGACTCCGCGGCACGCGCGGCAGCGGCGGCGCGCTCGCACTGGGCCAGCGTGTACTTGCCGAGTGTGGTTCGCACGTACGGAATCGAGGCGGCGCCCATGGAGAGGGAGGTGACCCCCAGACCGGTCAGGACACACGCGAGCAGCGGGTCGGACGCGGCCTCACCGCAGACGCCACAGCTCTTGCCCTCGGCCTTCGCCGCGTCCGCGGACAGCGCGACCAGGTCCAGCAGCGCGGGCTGCCACGGGTCCTGCAGACGGGACACGGCACCGACCTGACGGTCGGCGGCGAACGTGTACTGGGCCAGGTCGTTGGTGCCGAGCGACAGGAACTCGACCTCCTGCAACACCGACCGGGCACGCAGCGCGGCGGACGGAATCTCCACCATGGCACCGAACTTCGCCTGCAGACCGGCCTCACGGCAGGCGTCGGCGAAGGCCTTGGCGTCGGCGCGGTCGGCCACCATCGGCGCCATGACCTCGAGGTAGACCGGAAGCCCCTCGGAGGCCTTGGCCAGCGCGGTCAGCTGCGAGCGCAGCACCTCCGGGTGGTCGAGCAGCGTCCGCAGACCGCGCACGCCCAGAGCCGGGTTGGGCTCGTCGCCGGGCGTCAGGAAGTCCAGCGGCTTGTCGGCGCCGGCGTCGAGCACCCGCACCACGACACGACCCTCGGGGAACGCCTCGAGCACCTGCCGGTACGCCTCGACCTGCTTCTCCTCGGAAGGCGCGTTCTTGCTGTCGTCCAGGAAGAGGAACTCGGTACGGAAGAGACCGACACCCTCGGCCCCCGCCTCGACCGCCGCGGGCACATCGGCCGGGCCGCCGACGTTGGCGAGCAGCGGCACCTTGTGACCGTCGGAGGTGGCACCGGGACCGGTCGAAGCGGCCAGCGCCGCCTTGCGCTCGGCGGCAGCGGCCTCCATCGCGGCCCGCTTCTCCGCACTGGGGTCGACGAAGATCTCACCGGTGCTGCCGTCCACGGCGACCACGGTGCCCTCGGCGAGCTCACCGGCACCGGGAAGCGCGACCACGGCCGGTACGCCCAGGGCCCGGGCCAGGATCGCGCTGTGGCTGGTCGGCCCACCCTCTTCGGTGATGAAACCGAGCACGAGCGCGGGGTCCAGAAGCGCGGTGTCCGCGGGCGCGAGGTCACGGGCGATGAGCACGTACGGCCTGTCGCTGTCCGGAACGCCGGGCATGGGCACGCCGAGGAGCCGGGCGACGATGCGGTTGCGCACGTCGTCGAGGTCGGCGACACGGCCCGCCATGTACTCGCCGGCCCCGGCGAGGAGCTCACGGTAGTGCGAGAACGCGTCGTAGATCCCGCGTTCGGCCGTGCTCCCGACAGCGACGCGGCGGTCGACGTCGGCCATCAGCTCCGGGTCCTGGGCGATCATGGCCTGGGCCTCGAGCACCGCCTGGGCCTCGCCACCGGCCAGATTGCCGCGCGCCATCAGGTCGGCCGCGACAGCTTCGACGGCCTGGCGGGCGCGCCCCTGTTCGCGCTCTGCGTCCTCGGCCGGAATCTGCTTGGCCGGCGGCTCCAGCACCGCCGTCCCCATGTGCCGAACCTCGCCGATGGCCACACCGTGGCTCACGCCGACGCCTCGCAGCGTTGTCTCCATCTCACCCGTCTCCGATAGTGCGGCGAGCGCTGCCGCCGCGTTGAGTTCCTGCTGGCCGTCAGTGACGCAGTGCGTCAGTTCCAGCCGAAGAGCGCGTCGCCGGCCTTGATGTCGCCGTCCTCGACGACACCGGAAAGGGACTCGGCCGTGGCCTCGAGGGCGACGACCGGGCAGATCGGCGACTTGCCGGCGGCCTCGACGGCAGCCGGGTCCCAGCGGACCACGGCCTGCCCGCGCTGCACGGTGTCGCCCTTGTTGACGAGCAGCTCGAAGCCCTCGCCGTTGAGCTGGACGGTGTCGATGCCCAGGTGCGTCAGCACACCGTGGCCTTCCTCGTCCACGACGACAAAAGCGTGCGGGTGGAGGGACACCACGATGCCGTCCACCGGGGCCACGGCGTCGGACGCCTCGCGCGCGGGGTCGATCGCGGAGCCGGGGCCGACCATCGCACCGGAGAACACCGGGTCAGGAACAGCGGAGAGCCCGATGGCGCGTCCGGTGAGCGGGGACGTCACACTGGTCATGGCAAGCCTCCCAGGGGGCGGAGATTCAGGGTCGCCGTCACTGCCTGTCCTGGACGGCGTACTGTTCAGAAGCGTAAGTCATAAAAAGTCCCGGTTCCCTACGAGAGGTCCCGGTTGGCGGACGTAGGGGCCGCGGGCAAACGATTTGCGCCGAAGCTCGGGACCGATGTACTGTCGTACCCCTGCCAGAGGGACAGCCGACGCCATCGAGCGTCCAACACCTCGGCAGCATCTATCAAGTCCTAAGTTGCAATGCGAACCGTATTTCTGCATGCCTGCAGGGGTGCGGCAAGCGGGTCGAAAAAAGACTGATAGTGTTTGACCTCGCCGAAAGGGCCGCGAAAGCGGAATTCCTTGAGGCAGGCGTAAAACCCGAGGAAATCGGCCGGTGAAACGGTCTGGTAGAGTCGGAAACACGAAATACCGAAGGGAAGCGCCCGGAGGAAAGCCCGCGAGGGTGAGTACAAAGGAAGCGTCCGTTCCTTGAGAACTCAACAGCGTGCCAAAAATCAACGCC
>NZ_JBHWKQ010000058.1:0-45848 GCF_042730865.1 Streptomyces sp. NPDC059897
GAGCCGGATCATCGGCTCGGGGCGCCCCCGTTTCCGTACGGGTGGTGCCTACGCGGCCACGGGCGCCTTCGGCTTCTTCGCCTTGGGCTTCGGCTTGTCGCCGGTGGCGTTGGTGAACGCCTCGTACTCCTTGAGGACGTCCTCGGTCGGCCCGTCCATCCGCAGCTCGCCGCGCTCCAGCCACAGCACCCGGTCGCAGGTGTCGCGGATCGACTTGTTGCTGTGGCTGACGAGGAAGACGGTGCCCGCGCGCTTGCGGAGCTCCTTGATGCGCTGCTCGGACCGCTTCTGGAAGGACCGGTCGCCGGTGGCGAGGGCCTCGTCGATCAGGAGCACATCGTGCTCCTTGGCGACGGCGATCGAGAACCGCAGCCGCGCGGCCATGCCGGACGAGTACGTCCGCATCGGCAGCGTCACGAAGTCGCCCTTCTCGTTGATCCCGGAGAAGTCGACGATCTCGTCGTAGCGGTCCCGCACCTGCTCCCGGGACATGCCCATGGCGAGCCCGCCGAGGCGTACGTTGCGCTCGCCGGTGAGGTCGTTCATCAGGGCCGCGTTGACGCCGAGCAGGGAGGGCTGGCCGTTGGTGTAGATGTGCCCGTTCTCGGTGGGGAGCAGCCCGGCGACCGCCTTCAACAGGGTGGACTTTCCTGACCCGTTGGTCCCGATGAGCCCGATGGCCTCGCCGCGGTAGGCGGTGAAGGACACGTTCTTGACCGCGTGCACCCTCCGTACGCCCGCCCGCTTCTCGGCCTTCTTCCGGCCGCCGAGGATGCGGCTGAGGGCGGCGGTCGCGGCGCCGCGGCCCGCGCCGGTGCCGTTGACCCGGTAGACGATGTCGACGCCGTCGGCGATGACGGTCGGCACCTGCTCGGTGTTCGTGTCGGAAAGAGTGTCAGCCACGACCGTACGTCTCCTCGGCCTTCCAGAAGTAGATGAACCCGCCGACCCCGGCGAGCAGCGCCCAGCCGGCCGCCAACGCCCAGATGTGGTCCGGCAGTTGGTCCGCGCTGAAGCTGTCGATGAGCGCGAAGCGCATCAGGTCGATGTAGACGGCGGCCGGATTGACCTGGAGCAGCGTCGTCACGAACGACGGCATGTCCCGCCCCTCCGTCAGGTGGGTCAGGCTCCACATCACGCCGGACGTGTACATCCACGTACGCAGCAGGAACGGCATCAGCTGCGCGAGGTCCGGGGTCTTCGAGCCCAGCCGCGCCATGATCAGCGCGAGCCCGGTGTTGAACATGAACTGGAGCGTGAGCGCGGGCACCACGAGCACCCAGGACGGCGCCGGCGGCACGCCCGTCGCCAGCAGGATGACCACCAGCGCGCACATCGAGAACAGCAGCTGCTGGAGCTGCTGGAGGCAGAACGAGACCGGCAGTGAGGCCCGCGGGAAGTGCAGGGCCCGCACGAGCCCGAGGTTCCCGGAGATCGCCTTGGTCCCCGCCATCACCGAGGACTGCGTGAACGTCCATACGAACACGCCCGTGACCAGGAACGGGATGTAGTCCGGCACGCCCCGGCTGGTCCCCATGAGCTTGCCGAAGATCAGGTAGTACACCGCCGCGTTCAGCAGCGGCGTCAGCACCTGCCAGACCTGCCCGAGCTTCGCCTGGCTGTACTGGGCGGTGAGCTTGGCGGTCGAGAAGGACGCGATGAAGTGCCTGCGCTGCCACAGCTGTCCCACGTACGCGGGCAGCGAGGGCCGGGCGCCGCTGACGCTCAGCCCGTACCGGGCGGCGAGGGCCGCCGGATCCTCGGGGGTGGACCGCGGTGCCTCCTGCGGGGGAGGCGCGTCCAGGACCTGGCTCACATCCGCTGCTTTCGGTCGGGGGGTGGGGCGACGGCCGGTGTTCACCCGCCGTTCACGTCGGGACGGGCCCGTATCGTCGTCACGTGAGAGTAGGGCGGATCGACGTCGGAACGCAACCGTTTCGTCGTCGCCCACCTATGCTTTGCCGTATGACGACCAACGCCGACTCCTCCAAGCCGACGCGTCGCAGGGCCCCCGCAGGGGCGGCCGTCCTGCGCGAGGACGTGACGGAAGCCATCCGCGCGGCGGTCTTCGAGGAGCTGGCCTCGGCCGGCTACGCGCGCATGTCCATCGAGGGCATCGCGCGCCGCGCGGGCGTCGGCAAGACGGCGGTCTACCGCCGCTGGAAGTCCAAGCTCCACCTGGTCCTCGACCTGGTCTCGGCCATCGCCGTGCAGGGCCTGCCCGCCCCGGACACCGGCTCCCTGGAGGAGGACCTCCGGCTCCTCTACGAGGTCACGTCACGCGCGCTGCGGCACCCCGTGGCCGGCCAGATCATCCCGGACCTCCAGGCGGAGGCGGCCCGCAACCCGGAGATCGCCGAGGCGCTGCAGAAGGCGCTGCGCGAGGGGCAGCACGGGGTGGCGAGCGGGATCGTGCGGGCGGCGGTGGAGCGCGGCGAGCTGCGCTCCGGCCTCGACGAGGAGCTGGCGCTTGACCTGATCTCGGGCCCGCTGTACTGGCGCACGCTGGTGGTCCGGGCGCCGAAGCTGCCGAAGGGCCACCTGAAGCGCTTGTCGGCGGCGACGGCGGCGGCCCTCAAGGCGCTCTGAGGGACTGCGAGGTGGAGCTGTCACGAGGGACTGTGACGCAGGATCACGGCCAGTGCGGCATTCTGCGTCACAGTCCTCACGGTTCCCACGGCCCCCGGACGTCTTCGATCCTGGCAGCTCCGGTCGTGGTCCGAAACTCTTGAGCCGTTCAAGTGTGATGTCCGTTACGCTCCATTTGTATGCCTTCGAGGACCCGCCCCGCCGCCACCTTCGACCGCGCCGACCCCTGGCTGACCAAAGCGCTGCCCCGGCTGCGCGGCATCGAGCCGATCAGAAGCTACGGGTACGGCGGGGAGCTGCTGCTCGACGACGGGCGGGCCGACATGGAGGCATACGGCGCGCGCGTTGCCGAGCTCGCCACCAGGCTCGGCGAGGCGCTCCTGTCGTACGGCGCCTCCGCCGAGGAGGCGGTCGCCGGGATGCTCGTCGTCGCCGAGACGTACGGGCTCAGCTACTGCGAGCCGAGTGTCACGCTCGCCTCCGTGTCGCTGTCCGCGCACGCCCCCGGTGAGCTCACGCCGCTGCACGCGAACCGGGTGATCCGCAAGCACGCCACCGACTTCCGGACGTTGGGGCGCATCCACGCGCTCGTGGAGCGGATCAGCGCGCGGCAGCTGGGCCTGGACGAAGCGCGGGCCGCGACCGCGCGGATACTCGACGCACCCGCGGACCGGGGGCGGTGGCGGGTGCCCGTGCAGACCGGGTTCGTGGCGGCCGGCGGCGGCATCGCGTTCGGCGGTGGGGCACTGACCTCCGTGTGCGCGTTCGTCGCCGGGCTGCTCGGGGCGCTGCTGAGCGGCTGGCTGGGGCGCCATGGCGTGCCCGCGTTCTACCGGTCGGCCGTCGCCGCGATGCCGGCCGCCGTGCTCGCCGTCGCGATCAGTCACAGCGCGCCGCCCGCGACCGTGCAGTCGGTCGTGGTCGCCGGGGTGCTGGGGCTGCTGCCGACCGTCACCTTCGTCAGCGCCGTGCAGGACGCGCTCACCGGCCACTATCTGACCGCGCTCGGGCGGCTCTTCGACGCGATGCTGGTGTTCGCGGCGGTGGTCACGGGCGTGGTGGCCGTGCTCGGTGTGGGGCGGCTCGTCGGGTTCGAGGCGCCTGTCGTGCCGACGGCCGCGCGGGCCGAGTACCTGGGCGCGCCCGCGGTGGGCGCCGCCGTGTTCTCGGTGGCCGTGGCGGCCCGGGCGCGCACGCCCCGGCGCGACTGGCTGCCCGCCGCGCTGCTGGGAACCTGCGGGTTCGTGGTGGCCGCCGAGTTCGCCGTCCTCGGGCTTCCCTCGCTGGTCGGTACGGCGGTGGTGGCGGCCGGGGTCGGGTGCGCCGCGCACGCCGTGGCCCGGCGGCGGCGGGAGTCCGCGCTGCCGCTCGTCGTTCCCGGGATCGCCCCGTTGCTGCCGGGCGGTGCGCTGTACGTGGCGTTGGCCGCGCTTGCCTCCGGGCGGACCACGACGGGGGTCGGAGGCCTTGTGCATGCCGCCGGGGTGACGCTGGCGATCGCCGTGGGGGTGGGGCTGGCGGGGGAGGCGGCGCAGCTCGTCCGGAGGGTCCGGGGGGCGGGGAGTGCTCTGCCGCGGCGGGGTGGGCGTCACGGGGCTCCGCCCCGGGCCCCGCGCCTCAATCGCCGGCGGGGCTCGATCTGGGGCTCGATTCCGCCCACTCGTCCAGGGCGTCCGTCAGGTGCTCGAGCCGGGTCCGCAGGGATTCGATCTCGTCCAGGTCGAAGCCTGTCGCCGCGGCGATCCGGCGCGGGACCTCGGCCGCGCGGTCCTTCAGGGTCGCGCCGGAGTCGGTGAGGGCGACCGTCACCGAACGTTCGTCCGTGGCGCTGCGCTCGCGGCGCACCAGGCCGTTCGCCTCCAGTCGCTTGAGGAGCGGGGAGAGGGTGCCGGAGTCGAGCCGGAGGCGTTCGCCGAGGCGCTTGACCGGGAGCGGGCCCTCGTCCTCCGCGGCCTCCCAGAGCACCAGCATGACCAGGTACTGGGGGTAGGTGAGGCCCAGGTCCTTGAGCAGCGTGCGGTAGACGCCGCCGAAGGCGCGCGACGCCGCGTTGAGCGCGAAGCAGATCTGGCGGTCGAGCCGGAGGTAGTCGTCGGTGCTGGCCATGGCACCAGGGTACTCGTCGCGCGATTGAGTTGTGCACAATTGAATTGTGTGCTCTATTTGGAGGTACGCAGAGTGCGCAGTGACCACACCGAACCGAGAGGCAGGTCCTTCCCATGGACGCCATCTACACCGCCGTCGCCACCGCCACCCACGGCCGCGACGGGCGCGCCGTCTCCTCGGACGGCGTCGTCGACCTCCAGCTCGGTGTGCCCACCGAGATGGGCGGCAACGGGCAGGGCTCCAACCCCGAGCAGCTCTTCGCCGCCGGTTACGCGGCCTGCTTCGGCAGCGCGCTCGGGCTCGTCGGCCGGGGCGCCAAGGTGGACGTCTCCGACGCCGCCGTCACCGCCGAGGTCTCCATCGGCAAGCAGGGCGAGGGCTTCGGGCTCGCCGTCGTGCTCCGCGTCGAGCTGCCCGACTCGGTCGACGCCGAGACCGGCCGCAAGCTGGTCGAGCAGGCGCACCAGGTGTGCCCGTACTCGAACGCGACCCGCGGCAACATCGACGTACAGCTCGTCGTCGAGTAAGACGTACAGCTCGTCGTCGAGTAAGCAGTCGAACCGGCCTCAGCCACGCCGGGACGTACCCCCGTTGACCCGCGCCAGCACCTCGCCCGTGCGCGGGCCCCACGCCACGAGCACCGCCTCGGGCGGCAGCCGTTCGTCCCGGTCGAGCAGCAGCCAGCGCACGCGGTAGCGGTCCGCGATGTCCTGCCGCTCGGTGCGGGTGGACGCGGGGGAGAGGTAGGCGCGCACCGCCGCCCGGCGCCGGTCCCAGTCGGTCCTGTCGACGACCGGGTCGGGGCGGGCGGGCGCGACCAGCGTCGGCCCGTGGCCCGGCAGGGCGCGGACCGCGTGGTGGCCGTCCGTCAGGACCACGTTGCCGGGCGGGACGTGCCGCGCCGCCCACATGTAGTCGGGCCCGCTCGGCGGCGGGTCGAGGGCCGTGGCCAGGAGGCCGAGCGCCGCGCCCGTCGCCGCCAGCCCGCCGAGCGCCCGGCGCTGCCGCGTCCACGGTCGCGGCGCCGCCAGCGCGACGGCCAGGGCGAGCTGGAGCGGCAGCACCGTGAGGACCATCGCCGCGCCGTACGCGGAGGGGTGGAGCAGCGCCGCGTACCCGAGGGCCGCGATGCCCGCCGCGCACAGGAGTACGAGCGGGTCCCTGGGGTCGCGTCGCAGGCGCGGCCACAGCGCCGGGAGGCCGATGAGCGCGAGCCACGGGACGTGCGGCGTCGCGGGGCCCGTGTCCGGCCACAGCCACACCAGGCCGACCGCCGCGAGCCCCGCCACGGCCCACCGGGCCTCCTCGCGCCGCAGCCGCCACGCCGCCGCCCACACCCAGAACGCCAGCCCGATCGCGAACGTCGACGGGTAGCCGAGGTCGATCGTCAGGGAGCGCAGCGCGAGCGGCTCGGTCCGCCAGTCCGTGCTGGTTCCCCACAGGAGCGTCAGCGTCAACAGGGCGAGGACCGGCGCCCTTCCCCAAGCTCTCGGCTCCGCTCGAGCAGGGGAGCCCCCATCGCGGGCCGTGAGGGTGCGGACGAGGCGGTTCAGGCCGGTCAGCAGGACCAGCAGGTTGACCGGGCCCGCGAGCTTCATGACCTCCCAGCCCGTCAGTCCCGTCGCCCGCGCGAAGAGGCCCTCCGCCATCGCGTACGGGGAGACGAGGTACGGGCTGCCCGCGCCCGGCAGGTCGACCAGCGGGTGGCGCGGGTGCGCCAGGCTCACCTTCAGGCGTTCGATCACCGCCGCGTGCAGCCCGTACTCGTAGGCCATCGGCACCCACCAGTACGCGAGCGTCAGCAGCAGCCAGCACAGGCCGCCGAAGACGAAGAACGGGGTCGGGCGCCAGAACTGCCCGCCGCGCAGCGCCGTCGCGCCGCGCGCCGCTCCGCGCACGAGTGCGGTGGTCGTCATGTACGGCATGGGGCATGCGTGCCCCGCCGGAGCGCCCCGCCCCGCCTTTCGTGGGCCGTGCGGGTGACGGCCCACGAAAGGCCCGGAGTCAGCGCCCCAGCAGCGAGCGCAGCCGGCTCTTGGGGCGCGGGGCCTGCGCGGGCATGGCCGAGGCCGTCGACGCGTGGCGCGACACCGGCTGGGCCGGGCGCTTCGCCTTCTTGCCGTCGATGCGGATCATCGAGTGCCCGGCGACCTCTTCCGCGCCGTGCCAGAAGTCCTTGCGGCCCGCGAGCATCGCGCCCAGCTCGGTGCGCACGGGGTCGAACGCGCCCCACGTCCCGTAGAACTTGGTCGCCGTGATGCACAGCGGCTTGAGCCCTGTCGTGGCGACGGCGCCCCACGTGGCGGCCGCGACGCCCGGGCAGTGTTCGGCGCGGAAGTCGTCGAGCACGACGATGCCGTCCTCGCCGAGGAGTTCGCGGGAGGCCTCGATGTCGCCGTGCACGTGCTCGTACAGATGCGAGGCGTCGACGTGCACGAAGCGGCAGCTGCCGGGGGCGACCACGGACGTGATCACGTTCGAGGGGCCCTGGACCACCTCGGGCAACTCGTCATGGAAAGCTCGGTAGTTGGCCTCGAAGGCGGTTCGGGTGAGGGTGCTGTAGGACTTGTTCATCTCCTTGTCGTTCGCCACGTCGTCGGCGGGCGAGTCGAACAGGTCGCAGACCGTGAAGGTCTCCTTCTCCTCCAGGTACTGCCCCATGAAGATGGCGCTCTTGCCCAGGTAGACGCCGAGTTCGAGGAGATCCCCGTCCTGGCCGAGCGCGCGCTGCCGGCTCAGGAACCAGTCGAAGAGCACCTGGTCGATGTTGTGGAACCAGCCTTTGACGTCGTCGAGCGCGGCCGGGCGCGGCAGCTCGGCGGGCGCGGTGTGGGACTCGTGCTGCATGTCAGCTCCAGTACGGATGACGTGGGTGCGGGCCCTGGGGCGTCGCGCTCGGCCCGCAGGGCCCGGGAGGCCATCCGCTCTGGGTAGGTGTCCGGGGTGTCCTCGTGGTGGACGGGAGGAAACGAGAGGCCCTCTCGCTCGATAAATCCCCGTTGTGTGTCTTGTTCCCATCCTCCTAGGTGATATGAGACGCCATGGCGTGCTATTTCACGGCACCTGCCATCACTCCGGACACGAACTGGCGCTGGAACGCGAAGAACACGGCCAGCGGGACCACCATCGAGATGAACGCGCCGGGGCCGAGTACATCGACGTTGTTGCCGAACTGCCGCACCTGGGTCTGGAGCGCGACCGTGATCGGCTGGCTGTCGGTGTCCGTGAAGATCAGCGCGACCAGCATGTCGTTCCACACCCACAGGAACTGGAAGATGCCGAGCGAGGCGATCGCGGGCGCGCCGAGCGGCATCACCACCCGCAGGAACAGACGCAGCTCGCCCGAGCCGTCCAGGCGCGCCGCCTCCAGGAGCTCGCGCGGGATCTCCGCGAAGAAGTTCCGCAGCAGGAACACCGCGAACGGCAGCCCGAACCCGACATGGAAGAGGATCACGCCGAGGATCGAGCCGAAGATGCCGATGTCGCCGAAGAGCCGGGCGATCGGCACGAGCGCGACCTGCACGGGGACCACGAGCAGCCCGACCACGATCAGGAACCACCAGTCGCGGCCCGGGAACTCCATCCACGCGAACGCGTAGCCGGCCAGCGAGCCGATCACGATCACGAGCAGCGTCGCGGGCACCGTGATCAGGGCCGTGTTGACCAGGGAACGCGTGATGTCCGAGTTCTCCAGGAGGCTGCTGTAGCTCTCGAAGGTCAGCTGCGCCGGTTTGCTGAACACCGTCCACCAGCCGCTGTCCGCCATGTCCTCCGGAGAGCGCAGCGAGGAGAACAGCAGGCCGATCGTCGGCACCAGCCACAGCGCGCCGACCAGCAGCAGCACGAACTGGACGAATCCGCCGCTGAGTTTGTCGCCGATCCGGCGCGCGAGCGAGCGCGGGGCCTTCACGGTGTCGTCGAGAGTGCTCATCGCCTCGTCTCCCGCCGCAGCCGCCTCATGTTGAACCACATCACCGGGATCACGAGCAGCAGGAGCAGCACGGCGATCGCGCTGGCCAGCCCCTCGTTGTCCTCGCTGAACGCCGAGCGGTACAGCTGCAGGGCCAGCACGTTGGCGTCGTCCTGCGAGGACCCCGGCGCGATGATGAAGATCAGGTCGAAGATCTTCAGTACGTTGATCATCAGCGTGACGAGGACGACCGCGAGCACGGGCGCCAGGAGCGGCACCGTGACCCGGCGGAACACCTGCCACTCGGAGGCACCGTCCACGCGGGCGGCTTCGAGGAGCTCGCGGGGGATGCCGGCGAGCCCCGCCCCGATGAGCACCATCGCGAACCCGGCCCACATCCATACGTACGCGACCATGATCGAGGTCGTCACGATGTTGAGGTACAGGTCGAAGCCGCCGAGGCTGACCGTGAAGTACTTCTTGTCGCCGAGCCAGTCGGCGCCGTTGTACGGCTCCTTGAAGTTGGCGGCGGGCAGCCGGAGTTGGGCTCCGTCGGCCTTGGCCGGAAGCGCGAAGGTGCCGTCGGCGGCGGCCGCCGTGGCGGCCACGACCTTGCCGTTCCTGACGGCCTCGACGCGCATGCCGGGGTAGCCCTGCTCGGTCGAGTCGATCCTGTCCCGGGCGCCCGCGCCCTTGCCGAGGGTGAAGTCCTGCCAGACGGTGCCGGTGACCCCGGCCTTCCCGGCCGCGGGCTGCTTCGCGGGTTTGGCGTTCTCGGGCATCTGGTCGGCGGCGACGCCGACGAGCGGGAGCAGCACGGGAGTTCCGGCCCGCACCGGCTCCTTGGTGAGGAACGGGCCGCCGCTCTTCCCGGTGAGCGTGTCGGGCCCCCGCGGATGCGCCTTCGGGAACGCGGAGGAGTCGGCGAACGTGTCGTGCACGCCCACCATGACCGCGTTCACCGCGCCCTTCTCCGGGTCCTGGTCGTAGACGAGCCGGAAGATGATGCCCGCGGCCAGCATCGAGATGGCCATCGGCATGAAGACGACCAGCTTGAACGCGGTGGCCCAGCGGATCCGTTCGGTGAGCACGGCGAAGATCAGGCCGAGTGCCGTGGCGACCGTCGGGGCGAGCACCACCCACCAGATGTTGTTGTTGATCGCGGCCTTGGTGTCCTCGCGCGTGAACAGCGTCTCGTAGTTGTCGAAGCCGATGAACGAGCCGCCCGAGGCGTTGAAGAAGCTGCGGACGACCGAGTACCCGATCGGGTACACGACCAGCGCGCCGAGCAGGATCAGCGCGGGCAGCAGGAAGAGCGCGGCGACGGTCCTGCGGGTGCCGGTGACGCTCTTGCGGGTGCGTGGTGACGTCGCGGCGGCAGCCCCGGGGTCCGGGGTGCCGCCGCCCGCGGCGGAGGTCATCGCGGCGTCAGTCCTTGAACGCCTTGGTCGCTTCGGCCTCCAGGGTCTTCTGGGTGCCCGCGATGTCCTTGGGGTTCATCAGGAAGTCCTGCAGCGCCTTCCACTCGCCCTTGCCGGGCGTCCCGCCGAAGGCCTGCGGCATCTGGTCCGACATGTCGAAGCGGAAGTCGTCGCCCGCGCCCACGAGCGCCTTCGCGATCTCGCGCTGCACCTCGTTCGGGTACGAGGCGAGGTCCACGTTCTTGTTCGGGGAGAGGTAGCCGCCCAGCTCGGCCTGGATGGTCGCCGCCTCCGGCGAGGCCAGCCAGGTCACCAGGGCCTGCGCCGCCTCGGAGTCCTTCAGGATCACCGCCGCGTCACCGCCACTGACCACCGGCTTGTCCCCGGAGCCGACGGCGGGGAACGGGAACACCTTCGCGTCCGTGCCGACCTTCGCCTTGGTCTGCTGGATGTTCACCTGCGCGAAGTCGCCCTCGTAGACCATGGCGCCCTTGGGCTGCTCGCCGCCGGTGAAGGTCTGCTCGACCGACTTCGTGAACTCGGTCTGCACGGCTCCCTTGTTGCCGCCCGCGAGGAAGTCCTTCTTGCCCCACAGCTCGGCGAGCGTGCCGAGCGCGTCCTTCACGGACGGGTCGGTCCACTTGATCTCGTGCTTGGCGAGCTGGTCGTACTTCTCGGGGCCCGCCTGCGAGAGATAGATGTTCTCGAACCAGTCGGTCAGCGGCCAGCCGTCGGCGCCGCCGACGGAGAACGGCGTGACACCGGAGTCGTAGATCGCCTGCGAGGTGGCGAGGAGTTCCTTCCAGGTCTTCGGCTCCTTGGCGGCCGCGTTCTCGAAGACCTTGGTGTTGTACCAGACCAGGGACTTGTTGGCCGCCTTGTAGTACGCGCCGTACTGCTTGCCGCCGACCTTGCCGAGGTCCTGCCAGCCCTGCGCGTAGTTCTTGGTGAGCTGCGCCTGGGCGTCCTCGCCCAGCGGCTTGGCCCACTTCTTGTCGACGGCCTGCTTGATGGCGCCGGGCTGCGGCAGCATCGCGACGTCCGGCGGGGCGCCGCCGGCCACCTTCGAGCCGAGGAAGTTGATGATCGGGTCCTGGGCCGGAACGAAGGTGACCTTCGCGCCCGTCCGCTTCTCGAACTCCGTGAGCACCTTCTTGAAGTTCTTCTGCTCGTCGCCGGTCCACACGGCGGCTATCTCCACCGACTTGCCGTTCAGCTTCGGCAGCTTGACCGAGGACGCGGGCGTCTTGCCGCCGTCCCCGCCTTCCTTGCCGTTGTCGTCCTCGCCTCCACAGGCGGTGAGGGTGAGCGCGAGGGAACCGATGGCGATGCCCACGAGGGCCTTGCGGAGGGGTGTGCGTGTACGAAGAGTGCTGCGAGTGCTGCCCATCACTGCCCCGTTCTCGTCCTGAACGCTGAACGTACGTACTGAGCGCTGTCCCGTGCGCACTGGTCTACGCCCGGCCAGGGAGAACCGGCAAGGGTGCCAGGGCTGTAAACCGGGTGATCGTGACGGTGTCGTGATGCGTCAACCCGCCGAGCGGCGGGGGGTGTTGGGCTCGATGGCGCCGCTGCCGCCTTGGGCAATCTGCCGCCTCATGGGGTCTCCCCTGCTCGGAGCTTGTCGGAGAGCTTGGGGAAGGCAGGGTGGGCAAGGCTGCCCCCGGTGCCGCGTACAGGGACGACGGGCGCCGCCCCGCCGCAGGTCGGCCTCGCCGCGGTTGCGGCCTCGGGGCTCTGCCCCGGACCCCGCGCCTCAATCGCCGGCGGGGCTTGATTGGCTCAACCGCCGCAGGGGCTGGTCAAGCGGCGCAGCCTAGAGCAGCGAGGGGACCTCCGTCGCCGAGACGGAGCGGGCCGCGCGTTCCAGGGCGCTGGCCAGGAGGGCCAGGTCCGTGGGCCCGTTGCCCAGTTCGCGGACCGGGCGGCGGTCCGGCGGGTCGCCCATGCGGGCCCACTCGAGCGCCACCACGGTCGGCCGCTGCGTCGCCGTACGGGGGATGCGCCCGGTCACCCGACCCGCCTGCACCTCCACGTCACGCCCGTCCGCCCCGTGCAGCACCCCGCGCCCCGGCGCCGGATCCTCGCTCCCGGTCCCCGGCGCGTCGAGCACGACCCGCGGCCGGTCCTTCCACCCCGGTGCCCCGCCGGAGGCGAACGCCGCGACGAGGTGCACCCCGAGCCGCTCCCCGTCGCGCACCACGGCCTCCAGGGCCCGCACGACCGACCCGGCGGCCGGCCGCCCCATCGACCCGAGCGGCGGCGACAGCAACGCGTCCAGGTCGTCCACTACCACCACGAGCCGCGGCAGCGGAGGAGCGGCCTCCGCGCGCTCCCGCGTGGCCCCGGGCCGCAGCCGCATCGTCGAACTCGGCGGCACGTCCACATCCCCGGCGCTCTCCGAGGACGGCGCGCCGCGCTGGGACACGACCCGGCCCGAGACGGCCCGCTGCGTGTGCCACTCCGAGAAGTGCGTACGCCCTATGAGCTCGGCCCGCCGCTTCAGTTCGGTGCTCAGCGCCTGGGCGAACTCCCGCATCCGTACCGGGTCGTTGGCGGCCAGGTGCGTCGTGACGTGCGGCAGGTCCGTGCAGACCCGCAGGCCCTCCGCGCGCTCCCCGCGCTCCCCGTTCTGCGTACCGTCGACCAGCACCATGCCGAGCCGGTCGGGACGCTCCGCCGCGGCGAGCGAGGCGGCGACCGAACGCAGCAGCTCCGTACGGCCGCTGCCCGCGGGCCCCTCGATCAGCAGATGCGGCCCTTCGGCGGCCAGATCCACGGTCAGCGGGCCGCGCGGCCCGGCCCCGAGCACCGCCCAGACCCGCCCGCCGAGCGAGTCCGGATCGTCCCCTGCCGCCGCCCAGCGCGCCATGAGGGACGCCGGTGTGGCACGGGCGAGCCCCAACTCGTCCAGCAGGCGGGACGTCTGCGGCAGCGGCGCCGACACGCGCGCGCCCGGCCGGTCGCCGGAACCGCCCACCGCGTCCGGGCGCAGCGGCGCGAGCGCCCGCGCGAACCGCTCCGCCCAGGCGAGCGACACCGCGTCGGCCGTGCCGACCGTCCCGTGTCCGACGAGCTGTCCCTGCGCCGCCCGGTGCAGCCGCAGCGTCGTCGCCACATCGCCGCTGAGCAGCGCCACCGCCCCGCACGCGCGGAACGCCGGGCTCTCGGCGCAGGCCGCCTCGTAGCTCTGCGTGGCAGGTGAGGCGGGCGAGGCGGCAGGCGCCTCGGCCAGACACACGACGTGGATCCCCGCCGCGGCCCCTTCGGCGGCGAGCCGCACCGTGGCCTCCCGCAGCGAGGCGCTTCCGGGGTCGCCGTCGATCACGACGACCGTGGCGGCCACGGGCTCGTCGGTCGCCTGCGCGGAGGGCCTGAACCCCGCCGCGTGGTCGTCGAGGCGGCGCAGCAGCTCGTTCGTACGCGCCGCCGCCTGCTCCCGGTCGTAGGCGAGCAGCAGCCGGCAGTCCTGGCCGTGGGCGGGCCGCACCTGGGGCAGCCAGCCGAGCCAGGACCAGTCCGCGACCCGCTCCTCCAGGGAGCGCGCCCGGTCGGTCGAGATCAGCACGAGCTCCAGGCGCTCCGGCGCGTGCAGCGTCGTGAGCTGGGCGATGGCGCAGCGGGCCAGACCGGCGAGCCGCGCGCGCGGCCCCGCGAGCCCGAGGGCCCCGGCCTCGGCGAGGCCCACGGTCACCGGCACCGCGGGCAGCAGCCCCACGCCGCCGGGGCCCGGCCGGTCGACGCTGCCGAGCCGCACCGCGAGCGCCTCCGCGTGGCCGGGACCGCGCTCCCACAGCCGGGGCCCCGGGCCGAGCGCGGTGAGCAGCAGCGCGGCGGCGTCGGGCCAGGTCTCGGCGGTGGCGGCGACGGGCCTGGGCTCCTCCTCGTACGAAGAGACCTCAGGGGGTGTCCCGGGGTCGGCGGCGGATTCCGAGAGCTGCGGGGTGCGCAGCACGTGCGGCTCGTAGATCTCGTGATGCTGGTCGTCCATGGCGAAGCCGTCGCGCTCGTCGCGCTTGCCGCGGCGCAGCAGCCGGGAGAGCCCGCCGCGCTTGCGCGGGGCGCGCGGCAGCGTGGTGCCGCGCGCGGGGGTGCTCACGCGCGTGCCCTCCGCCTCCTCGGCAGGCTCCGGCTCGCTGACGAGGGGCCGCGCGCCGCCTTGGGCGGCATCGCTGGCCGAGCCCCAGGCGGAGTCCCCGTACGCGTGCCGCGTCTCCTGGTCGGGGTCGGTGGCGGGCGCCTGCGCGGGCGCGTCCACCGGCTGCTCGGCGAACAGCACCCGTACGTGCCCCTCCCCGTCCGGCGCCGTCCGCAGCGGCCTCGGGCGGGCCGCGTCACCGGCGACGGAGACCCGCAGCGCCGATTCGCCGAGCCGCACCAGCGAACCGGGGGACAGGCGCACGGGGCGGGCGTCGAGGGGGCGGCCGTCCACCGACGTGCCGTTCGTCGACTCCAGGTCCTCCACGGTGATCCGGCCGTCGGCGCCGAGCGTCACCGCGCAGTGCAGCCGTGACACGTCCGGGTCGTCGAGGGAGACATCCGCGTCGGCGGAGCGGCCGATGCGGATCTGCCCGCCGTGCAGCAGATGGACGCCGCCCGCGTCGGGGCCCGCGACCACATGGAGCTGGGCCGCCGCGTCGTCCGGCTCGGGGCCCGGGTCCACGGGGGCGCCGAGCGCGATCACCGCGCCGTCGATCAGCGGGGGCTCGCCCATGACGCAGCGCTGTGCGTCGAGCCGCTGGGTGCCCGCGTACAGGGTCGTGGACCCCGCCTCGCCGCCCGCGACGGCCGTGGCCAGGCCGGAGGCGACCGCGGCGAGGGCCGTGCCCGCTGGGGCCGTGACCAGTACGTCGACACCGCGCGCGAGTGTGTCGTCACCACGTGCGAGCATGTCGGGGCGCGTGCCCAGGGGGTCTACGACGGTAAGCCGGATCTGCATCGCCGCCTGCGGTCCCTTCTGCGCGGGCGCCCGGAAACAGAGGGGCTGCCCCGCGGTCCCCCACCGCAGATTCCCCCCACCGCCACGGGCACGTCAGCCAGTGCTGAAGGCATCCTTGCACTTGCCGCTGACAACACGCCCGCCAGCCACCCGTAAGTGATCTTGATTGGTCGGCTCTGCCCGTAAAAGTGCCTGCTCGTTGCCCGCTTGAGATCGGTCACGTCGTCCCGTGGCAACCAACAGCACCAGCTGTGCGTCTTTCCGTCGAACACGGGTAGGCCCGGGGCCGTACACCGGTGCGACGGACGGCACGGGCCGAGCCGAAAGCCACAGAAGATCGACAGTGGGTACCGGGGAATCCGCCACTAGAGTGGGTCGGAACACCCGGAACCAGGTGACCCAAGCAAGTACCGATGCAGGGAGCGCATGACGTGCGGCCGGTAGGCAGCAAGTACCTGCTCGAGGAGCCGCTCGGACGCGGCGCCACGGGCACCGTCTGGCGAGCCCGCCAGCGCGAGACGGCGGGCGCGGAGGCGGCCGTCGCCGGCCAGCCCGGCGAGACCGTCGCGATCAAGGTCCTCAAGGAAGAGCTCGCCAACGACGCGGACGTGGTGATGCGCTTCCTCAGGGAGCGCTCCGTCCTGCTGCGGCTCACCCACCCGAACATCGTGCGGGTGCGCGACCTCGTGGTGGAGGGCGATCTGCTCGCCCTCGTCATGGACCTCGTCGA
This sequence comes from Streptomyces sp. NPDC059897, assembly GCF_042730865.1. NCBI lineage: Bacteria > Bacillati > Actinomycetota > Actinomycetes > Kitasatosporales > Streptomycetaceae > Streptomyces > Streptomyces sp. NPDC059897. The sequence continues at coordinate 15,696 of NZ_JBHWKQ010000058.1, forward strand.
GGGCCCCGACCTGCACCGCTACCTGCGCGAGAACGGACCGTTCTCGCCGGTCGGCGCCGCGCTCCTGACGGCCCAGGTCGCCGACGCGCTCGCCGCCTCGCACGCGGACGGGGTCGTGCACCGGGACCTCAAGCCGGCGAACGTCCTGCTGAAGCAGGACACCGGCGAGATGTACCCGATGCTCACCGACTTCGGCATCGCCCGCCTCGCGGACTCCCCGGGCCTGACCCGCACCCACGAGTTCGTCGGCACGCCCGCCTACGTGGCGCCCGAGTCCGCCGAGGGCCGCCCGCAGACCAGCGCCGTCGACGTCTACGGCGCTGGCATCCTGCTGTACGAGCTGGTCACGGGCCGGCCGCCGTTCTCCGGCGGCTCCGCCCTCGAAGTCCTGCACCAGCACCTCAGCGCCGAACCGCGCCGCCCCTCGACGGTCCCGGACCCGCTGTGGACGGTCATCGAGCGCTGCCTGCGCAAGAACCCGGACGAACGGCCGAGCGCGGAGAACCTCGCGCGCGGGCTGCGCACCGTCGCCGAGGGCATCGGCGTGCACGCGAACAGCGCGCAGATCGCCGCCGCCGAGGGCGTCGGCGCGCTCCTGATGCCGGACCCGACTCCGGCGCAGGTCCCGGGCGCCGACGGCACCTCGGACGCGGACCCCACGCAGGTGCTGCCGAACAACGCGGCAGCCGCGGGATTCGCGGGTGCGGCGGGCGCCGCTGCCGGTGCCGCGGCGGCGGGGGCGTACGACCCGAACGCGGCCACCAGCGTCATGCAGTCGCAGGGCCACGACCAGGGCGGTGACGCCGCCGATCCGACCGCCGTCATGCCGCCGATGCCGCAGGGCCCGCCGGAGCAGATGCCGGACGCCTGGGGCAATCAGCTGCGCGCGGCCCGCGACCGCAACGAGCAGACGCAGGTCCAGTACCTCGACCCGAACGAGGACCCGCTGCGCCGCCGCCCGCAGCGCCAGGTCGCGCGCCCGCAGCAGCAGCAACAGCAGCAGCCGCAGCAGTACGCGCCCCGGCAGCCGCAGCAGCAGCCCCAGCAGTACGCGCCGCCGCAGCAGCCGCCGCCCCGCCAGGCCCCGCGCCGGGAGCCGGAACCGCGCGAACCGCGCCGCCGCAGCCCCAACCGGATGCGGATCCCGGGCCTCGGCTGCCTCAAGGGCTGCCTGTTCATGATCGTGATGCTCTTCGTGGTGAGCTGGCTGGTCTGGGAGTTCACCCCGCTCCAGGACTGGATCGGCACCGGCAAGGGCTACTGGGCCCAGATCTCCGACTGGTTCTCCACGGTGTCCGGCTGGATCGGCGATCTGGGGAGCAAGACCGGCAATTAGCGACAGCCGAACCGGCAGCCGAACCGGCAACTGACCGGTGACGTTGGAGATTTGTCGACATCCAGCGGGTGAATTCCCCCTCTGATGCGCAGGTTGGCGTCCGAGCCGCGTAGCTTGGGCGCCAACACGCGTCTGTAGGAGCAGCCTTGGCACGGAAGATCGGCAGCCGGTACACCGCACACCAGATCCTGGGGCGCGGCAGTGCGGGCACGGTGTGGCTGGGCGAGGGACCCGAGGGTCCGGTCGCCATCAAACTGCTGCGCGAGGACCTCGCGGCGGACCAGGAACTGGTCGGCCGCTTCGTCCAGGAGCGCACCGCCCTGCTGAGCCTCGACCACGCGCGCGTGGTGGGCGTGCGCGACCTGGTGGTGGACGGCAACGACCTGGCGCTCGTCATGGACCTCGTCCGCGGCACCGACCTGCGCACCCGGCTCGACCGCGAGCGCCGGATGCCGCCCGAGGCCGCCGTCGCCGTCGTCGCGGACATCGCCGAGGGCCTCGCCGCCGCGCACGCCGCGGGCATCGTGCACCGCGACGTCAAGCCGGAGAACGTGCTGCTCGACATGCAGGGCGAGCTCGGCCCCGGCGGCTCGCACCCCGCGCTGCTCACCGACTTCGGCATCGCCAAGCTGATCGACACCCCGCGCCGCACCCGCGCCACGAAGATCATCGGCACGCCCGACTACCTCGCCCCCGAGGTCATCGAGGGCCTGCCCGCGCGCGCGGCCGTCGACATCTACGCGCTCGCGACGGTCCTGTACGAACTCCTCGCCGGCTTCACGCCGTTCGGCGGCGGCCACCCCGGTGCCATCCTGCGGCGGCACGTCACGGAGACGGTGGTCCCGCTCCCCGGCATCCCCGACGAGCTGTGGCAGCTGCTCATCCAGTGCCTCGCCAAGGCCCCGGCCTCCCGCCTGCGGGCCTCCGAGCTGGCCGCGCGCCTGCGCGAACTCCAGCCGATGCTCACGGGCCTGCCGCCGCTCGACGTGGACGAGCCGGAGACCGAGCCCGCCGCCGACGAGCCGGAGCCGCGGACCGAGACGCCACAGGACCCCCCGGAGCGGCCCCGCCGCGGCGCCGTCTCCCTGATCCCCGGCTCCGCGCCCAAGGACTCCAACCGCGACACCCATACGTCGATGCGGGTCCCGGCGCCGGACGAACTGGCGGGCGGCGCCCGCGGCACGGCCCGCGCGCCCCGCGCCCACGGCTCGCCGCGCCCCGGCTCGGCCCGCAACCGGAACTCCGCGCGCCGCAGACGCATCACGTTCGGCGTGGCCGGACTCGTGCTCGTGGCCGCGGTCGGCGGTGGCGTCTGGGCGGCGACCTCCTCCGGCTCCGACGAGGCACCGCCCGCGGACAGCAACAATTCCGCGCCCGAACAGCCGTGAAGGGCCCCCCGGGGGCGGCCGGGGCGGATCACTTGCACCAGCCGTTAGGCTGGTCCTGTGGCAGTCGTCGATGTATCCGAAGAGCTGAAGTCCCTCTCCTCGACCATGGAGTCGATCGAGGCCGTCCTGGACCTCGACAAGATGAGGGCAGATATCGCCGTGCTCGAGGAGCAGGCGGCCGCGCCGTCCCTGTGGGACGACCCGGAGGCGGCGCAGAAGATCACCAGCAAGCTGAGCCACCTCCAGGCGGAGGTCCGCAAGGCCGAGGCGCTGCGCGGTCGTATCGACGACCTCGGGGTCCTCTTCGAGATGGCCGAGGAGGAGGACGACCCGGACACGCGCGCCGAGGCCGAGTCCGAGCTCACGGCGGTCAAGAAGGCGCTGGACGAGATGGAGGTCCGCACGCTGCTCTCCGGCGAGTACGACTCCCGCGAGGCCATCGTCAACATCCGCGCCGAGGCCGGCGGTGTCGACGCGGCGGACTTCGCCGAGCAGCTGCAGCGCATGTACATGCGCTGGGCCGAGCGCCACGGCTACAAGACCGAGGTCTACGAGACGTCCTACGCGGAAGAGGCCGGCATCAAGTCGACGTCCTTCTCCGTCCAGGTGCCGTACGCGTACGGGACGCTCTCCGTCGAGCAGGGCACGCACCGCCTGGTGCGCATCTCGCCCTTCGACAACCAGGGCCGCCGCCAGACGTCCTTCGCGGGCGTCGAGGTGCTCCCGGTGGTCGAGCAGACCGACCACGTCGAGATCGACGAGTCGGACCTGCGCGTGGACGTCTACCGCTCCTCGGGCCCCGGCGGCCAGGGCGTCAACACGACGGACTCCGCGGTCCGCCTGACGCACATCCCCACCGGCATCGTCGTCTCGTGTCAGAACGAGCGCTCGCAGATCCAGAACAAGGCCACGGCCATGAACGTTCTGCAGGCCAAGCTCCTCGAGCGCCAGCGCCAGGAGGAGCGCGCCAAGATGGACGCCCTCAAGGGCGACGGCGGCAGCTCCTGGGGCAACCAGATGCGTTCGTACGTCCTGCACCCGTACCAGATGGTCAAGGACCTGCGCACCGAGTTCGAGGTCGGCAATCCGCAGGCCGTTCTCGACGGCGAGATCGACGGCTTCATCGAGGCCGGAATTCGCTGGCGCAAGCAGCAGGAGAAGTAACTCCAGCATTCAACGAATTGAAGGCAACTGCCGTTCACCGGACGGCAGTTGCCTTTCGTTTTGCCCCGACCCCCCTTCCGGATGTGGCGCACTTGTGAAGACTGGCCAGCCATTTACGTCACAGTCACATGTTCGTAAGGCGGTCAACTCGCTCAAGTGTGGACATAGCGTGCGCAACGCCCTTGACGTTGATCCCAAAAGTGGAAAGGCTGGCGCGCGGCATGCGTATTAGTGGGACGCGTGTGAACGGGGGAGGGGTGCACGAGGCCTCTGCTGCCTCCGGTTGAACGCGGTCCCTGGCGCTGCTCCATTGACGATTGGCTACTGGGGGTAGCAGACAGATGACCAAGAAGACGCGGATCCGCGTTGCGCGGATAGCGGCCGGTGCGGTGATCGCGGCCGGCGCCTCGCTGACCGCCGCGGGTGCGGCATCCGCCGCCACCGTCGACGAGAAGAGCGGCGAGACCTGCGGCCCGCTCGGCCTTATTTGCTGGCCCACCGAGGAAGACGGCGCGGACGAAGAGCCGCCCGGCGACGAGGACCCGGGCAGCGGTATCGCCGGTGTCACCGAGGGCAACACCAACGGTGGCGTCGCGGGTGTCACCGAGGGCAACACCAACGGTGGCGTCGCCGGCGTCACCGAGGGCAACGACAACGGTGGCGGCAACGGTGGCGACGACTCCACCGGCGGCACGATCGGTGGCGACGACTCCACCGGTGGCAACGGCAACGGTGGCGGCAACGGCATCGGTGGCGGCACCGGCGGCGACGACTCCACCGGTGGTTCCTCCACCGGCGGTTCGTCCTCCACCGGCGGTTCCTCGACCGGTGGCGACGACTCCACCGGCGGTTCCTCCTCGACCGGTGGCTCGTCCACCGGTGGTGGCGACAACACCAACCCCGACGGCAACAACAACCCCGTCGAGCAGGGCCAGGGCAAGGAGGGCCTGAACGACACCGGTTCCGAGCCGGCTCAGCAGACCGGCACGGGCTCCGGCAAGGCCCAGGCCACCGGTGAGCTCGCCGAGACCGGTTCCTCCGGCACCACGTTCCTGGTGATCGGTGCGGCCACGATGATCGCGGGCGGTGTCGGCTTCCGACTCCTGCCGCGCCTCGCGGGCAACCGCGGCGGCGGCGCCGCCGCGTAACGCTGCGCACACGCAAAGGGCCCGGAGCCGATCGGCTCCGGGCCCTTTCGCATGTCCGAGTACGGCGGCTACACCGTCTGATGCGCGAGGAGCGCCATCGCCGCCACGAGCACCGCCACCAGGGCGACCAGTGCCATGGGGCTCAGTGCGGCCAGCGGGTTCTGCTGCAACCGCTCGCGATTCGCCCGGCACACCGGGCAGCGGCCCTCGCTCACGGGGGCCGCGCAGTTCGCGCACACCAATCGGTCGTAGGTCATGCGCTTCTCCTCCTCCCGCGCGGCGGAGCCTGCCACCGGGTACCCCTGGGTTCTCTCCGCTCAACGCTCCGGGAAACGCAACCGTTCCCCCTACCACTGTGCCAGCTTCCCGGAATTTCGGCGCGTCCCTCCGGAGGTGCCGCCCCTGACCAGGCACGGGGTGGACAATTCCGGCGCCGTATCCGGCATCACAGCGGGACAAAACGCTCAACGGGGGACGGCGCCTGCGCTCCGTGCGCGGCTTCGCGTATGGTCACGCACACCTACCTCCGACGCCCCCCGATGCACCGAGGCGCACCCGTGATCCGATTCGACAACGTCTCCAAGGTCTACCCCAAGCAGACCCGGCCCGCCCTCAGGGATGTCTCCCTGGAGGTCGAGCGTGGTGAGTTCGTCTTCCTGGTCGGCTCGTCCGGCTCCGGCAAGTCGACGTTCCTGCGCCTCGTGCTGCGCGAGGAGCGGGCCAGCCACGGCCAGGTGCACGTCCTTGGCAAGGACCTCGGCCGCGTATCCAACTGGAAGGTCCCGCAGATCCGCCGCCAGCTCGGCACGGTCTTCCAGGACTTCCGGCTCCTGCCCAACAAGACGGTCGGTGAGAACGTCGCCTTCGCCCAGGAGGTCATCGGCAAGTCCCGCGGTGAGATCCGCAAGTCCGTGCCGCAGGTCCTCGACCTCGTCGGCCTCGGCGGCAAGGACGACCGCATGCCGGGCGAGCTCTCCGGTGGTGAGCAGCAGCGCGTGGCCATCGCGCGGGCCTTCGTCAACCGGCCGAAGCTGCTGATCGCGGACGAGCCGACCGGCAACCTCGACCCGCAGACCTCGGTCGGCATCATGAAGCTGCTCGACCGGATCAACCGGACGGGCACCACCGTGATCATGGCCACCCACGACCAGAACATCGTGGACCAGATGCGCAAGCGCGTCATCGAGCTGGAGCACGGCCGCCTCGTGCGCGACCAGTCGCGCGGCGTCTACGGCTACCAGCACTGAGGCCACGGCACCGCGAGAAGTACCGAGAAGTACCGAGAAGTACCGAGCAAAGAAAGCTGCGAAAGGCGTTAGTGACGCTATGCGTGCCCAATTCGTTCTGTCGGAGATCGGCGTAGGACTCCGCCGCAATCTCACGATGACCTTCGCCGTGATCATCTCGGTTGCCCTCTCGCTCGCCCTGTTCGGCGGCTCGCTGCTCATGAGCGACCAGGTCAACCAGATGAAGGGCTACTGGTACGACAAGGTCAACGTCTCGATCTTCCTGTGCAACAAGGGGGACGCCGACTCCGACCCGAACTGCGCCAAGGGCCCGGTCACGGCCGAGCAGAAGAAGGACATCCTCGGCGACCTCAACAAGCTGCCCGTCGTCGACAACGTGGCGCACGAGTCGCAGGACCAGGCGTACAAGCACTACAAGGAGCAGTTCGGCGACTCCCCGCTGGCCAGCTCGCTGACGCCGGACCAGCTCCAGGAGTCGTACCGGATCAAGCTGAAGGACCCGGAGAAGTACAACGTCATCGCGACGGCGTTCAACGGGCGGCCCGGCGTGCAGTCCGTGCAGGACCAGAAGGGCGTGCTCGACAACCTCTTCCGGCTGCTCGGCTACCTGAACTACGCGGCCAGCGCGGTGATGGCGGTGATGCTCGTCGTGGCGCTGCTGCTGATCGTGAACACCGTGCGGGTGTCCGCGTTCAGCCGACGGCGGGAGACCGGCATCATGCGGCTCGTCGGAGCGTCCGGCTTCTACATCCAGGCGCCGTTCATCATGGAGGCCGCGGTCGCCGGGCTCATCGGCGGCGGCATCGCCTGTGTGTTCCTCGCGGCCGGCCAGTACTTCGTGATCGACAACGGCGTGGCGCTCTCCGACAAGCTGCAGCTCATCAACTTCATCGGCTGGGACTCGGTGTTGACGAAGCTGCCGCTGATCCTCGCAGTGAGCGTGCTGATGCCCGCGCTTGCCGCGTTCGTCGCGTTGCGCAAGTACCTGAAGGTGTGACGAGAGTCCTTCGCGCCACGGGGCGTCGTGCGGGTCAACGGCCCGTACGGCGCCCTTCGTTGTCCTAGACTCACCGACATGTCAGGTCCGGAGCTGTACTCCAGGCCCCGTCGCATCGGCCGCGGGGCGACCCTGACATTGATCTTCGTGACGGTCCTCGCGGCGGGCGCCGCGACCGGCTCCTGGCCGGGGGAGGACCGGAAATCCGCGGAAGGCGCGGACAGTTCGCTCGTCGCGGCGCACGAGAAGCCGATCGCGGGCCCGACCGATCCGAGGGCCGCGGCGGCCGAGGCGATGGCCGACGGGAAGTCGCCCACGAAGGCCGCCCAGGACGCCGTCAGCCGCAGCGGCGACCGCTGGGGCTCCGTCTACACGCAGGGCGAGTACGAGGAGTTCGAGCAGGCCCTCGACGGCGAGTACACCGGCATCGGCCTGCGGGCCCGCCGCACCGCCGACGGGCGGGTCCAGGTCTCCAAGGTCCGGCGGGGCTCGCCCGCCCAGCTCGCCGGCATCCGCGAGGGCGACCGGATCGCGGCGGTCGACGGCGAGCCGGTCACAGGACGCCCCGTCACCGAGGTCCTCGCGCTCCTGCGGGGCGAGCACGCGGGCACCCCCGTGCACGTGGGCCTGCAGCGCGGCACGCGCGCGTGGAGCGAGACCCTGCGCCGGGCCAACCTGTCGACCGACTCGGTCGCCTCCGCGCGGCTGCCCGACGGCGCGACGCTCGTGAAGGTGAGCGCCTTCACCAAGGGCGTCGGCGAGCAGGTGCGCACGGCGGTCGCCGAGGCACCCGCGCGCGCGGGCGTCGTGCTCGACCTGCGGGGCAACTCCGGCGGCCTGGTCGCGGAGGCGGTCCGGGCGTCCTCCGCGTTCCTCGACGGCGGGCTCGTCGCGACGTACGACGTGCGCGGAGCCCAGCGGGCCCTGCACGCGCAGCGCGGGGCCGACACGTCCAGACCGGTGGTCGTGCTCGTCGACAGCGGGACGATGAGCGCGGCCGAGCTGCTCACCGGCGCCCTCCAGGACCGTGGCCGCGCGGTCGTCGTGGGTTCCCGGACCTTCGGCAAGGGCTCGGTCCAGATGCCGAGCCGGCTGCCCGACGGCTCCGTGGCGGAGCTGACCGTCGGGCATTACCGCACCCCGTCGGGCCGCGCGGTCGACGGCCGGGGCATCACCCCCGACCTGGAGGCCGAGGCGGACACCCTGCGGCGGGCGGAGACAGTATTGACTGGCCTCGGGGACCCCTCGTAGTGCGAAAATGGTCAGCACTATGGCCAAGGCAATGTATGTACCGAAGGAGTCCCAGCCCAAGCAGGGCAAAAAGGGGGCGTCGTCCGACAAGAAGGACGGCAAGCGCAAGATGGTCGCGCAGAACAAGAAGGCGCGCCACGACTACCTGATCATGGACACCTACGAGGCCGGCATCGTGCTGACCGGCACCGAGGTCAAGTCGCTGCGGCAGGGTCGCACCTCGCTCGCCGACGCCTTCGTCCAGATCGACCGGGGCGAGGCGTGGCTGCACAACGCCCACATCCCCGAGTACCACCAGGGCACCTGGACGAACCACGCGGTGCGCCGCAAGCGCAAGCTGCTGCTGCACCGCGAGGAGATCGACAAGCTGGAGTCGAAGTCCGAGGAGACCGGTCACACGATCGTGACCCTGGCGATCTACTTCAAGGACGGCCGGGCGAAGGCCGAGATCGCGCTCGCCAAGGGCAAGAAGGAGTACGACAAGCGGCAGACGCTGCGCGAGAAGCAGGACCGGCGGGACTCGGACCGGGCGATCGCGGCGGCGAAGCGGCGGCAGCGGAACAACGAGCGGATGGGCTGACGCCCGCCTCCCGTCGACCCTCGGGAATACGCTGGCATCGTCGTGCGTTGGTCACGTACGATGGCACTGTTCCTCACGCAGGGACGCAGGACCGCAAGGTCCACGCTTGAAAAATCAACATGGGGATGATCGGTTTCGACAGCGGATGTCGAAGCAGGGGAAGCGTGTCGAGGAAGCGGCAATGATCTCGTTAACCATATGTCGCAACCAATAATCGCCAATTCTAAGAGCGATTCCCAGTCCTTCGCCCTCGCTGCCTAATAACAGCGACTGAAGGACCCTAAAAGGGTGTCAGCCCGGGAGTGTTCCCGGCCCGGATCCTGGCATAATCTAGGGAACTAAACTTTTCCGTCCGGCCACGGGGCGGAAAAGGAAATCAAACAGTGGCTGGGCCCGTCGGCGACTTGTTCGCGTGATCACCGGGGCCGAGAAAATCGAAGCGAACTGCACACGGAGAAGCCCTGCTGCTGCACCGTTGGACGCGGGTTCGATTCCCGCCATCTCCACCATCACCGCATCCCATGCGATTCAGGCCCGGCTGTTCACACAGCCGGGCCTTTTTCGTTGGCTCAGTTGTGGGTCTTGGCGGGGCTCTGGGGTTCCGGGATGCTCCTGTGCCATGAGCAGACGTGAGGGATCAACTCGTAGCTGGGCCTGGCCGCTCGTGCTCGTCGTGGCCGCCGCGGGACTGTCGTGGAGTGCGCCCGCGGGCGCCGATTCCACCCCCGGTGGGCTGCCGGAGGCCATCGACACGATTCTCGGGGATCCGCGGATGGAGGGCGGCGCCGCGAGCGTCGTCGTGGCCGACGCGAAGACCGGGGAGACGCTGTACCAGCGCAATCCGACCGGGCGGCTGATGCCCGCCTCCAACACCAAGCTCGCCACCTCCGCCGCGGCCATGGGCACCCTCGGCCCCGACCACCGGTTCAGCACGGACGCGCTCGCCGCCGGGTGGGTGCGCGGCGGAGTGCTCGACGGGGACCTGTATCTGCGCGGCACCGGCGACCCGACCACGCTGGCCGCCGACTACGACAAGCTCGCCGCCGACGTCGCCGCGGCCGGGGTGAAGCGGGTGAGCGGGCGGCTCGTCGCGGACGACACCCGGTTCGACGACCACCGGATCGGCGACACCTGGGGCGGCGACGACGAGTCCTCGTACTACGCCGCCCAGATCAGCGCGCTCAGCGTCGCGCCCGACACCGACTACGACACCGGGACCGTCATCGTCGAGGTGAAGCCCGGCGCCGAGGCAGGGGACAAGCCGGCCGTCAGCGTCACGCCGAAGACCGACTATGTGCGCCTGGACGTGCGGGCGTCCACCGTCGGGGCCGGGGGAGACGACACCGTCGCCGTCGAGCGGCGGCACGGCACCAACACGATCACCGTGAGCGGCACCGTCCCTGTGGGCGGGGACACCACCAAGGAGTGGGTGACCGTGTGGGAGCCGACCGGGTACGCGGCCGCCGTGTTCCGGGACGCGCTCGCCGCGCACGGCGTGAAGGTCGGCGGAGCCACCAAGCTGGGGCAGGCCACGCCCAAGGGCGCGAAGCGGCTCGCCGGGCACGACTCCATGCCTCTGAAGGACCTGCTGGTCCCGTTCATGAAGCTCTCCAACAACATGCACGCCGAGTCCCTCACCAAGGCCATGGGGTACAAGGCGACGGGGCGGCCCGGGAGTTGGGGCGACGGCACCGACGCCGTCGCCGACTATCTGAAGGGCGCCGGGGTCGACGCCACCAAGCTGCGGCAGGTCGACGGGTCCGGGCTCTCGCGCAAGGACAACTTCGCCGCCCGGCAGCTCGCCGACCTGCTGCTGTCCGTGCAGGACGAGTCCTGGTACGCCGACTGGTACAAGTCGCTGCCCGTGGCCTGCGACCCGGACCGGTTCGTCGGCGGGACGCTGCGCAGCCGGATGTGCGACACGCCCGCCGCACTCAACGCCCGCGGCAAGACCGGGTCGTTGACGGGCGCGTCCGCGCTCTCGGGGTACGTGAAGGACGCCGACGGGCGGCTGCTCGTCTACAGCGTCGTCCAGAACAACTACCTGGCAGCCTCCGTGAAGCCGCTGGAGGACGCCATCGTGGTGACCCTCGCGAAGTCGACGGCCGAGGAGGCGAAGGCCGCCGTGCCGAAGTCCACGCGCGCCGTCCCGGCGGCCGAGCGGGACGGCGACCTGGAGTGCTCCTGGCGCAAGCCGGCCGTGTGCTGACCGTGTACTGAGCCACTAGCGCCGGTCCGGGCGTCGTACGTACGCGTACAGCGCCAGCAGCAGCGCGCACGACGCCGCTGTGACCGGCACCGTGTACGCCGCGGTGGGGCCCCAGTGCTCCACCGCGGCGCCGCCCGACGCCGAGCCGGTCGCGATGCCCGTGAGAATGCCGGTCACGGCGAGCGTCATGCCCTCGTTCAACTGGCCGTCAGGCGTGCGCTGTTGGACCAGGGTCATGCCCGTCACCATCGTCGGCGCCGTGGCCATGCCCGCGATCAGCAGCGCGCCCCCGAGGACGTACAGGGAGCCCGTGGACCAGGCGGCGAGCAGCGGCAGCGTCATCAGGGCCGCCATCGCCGCCGCGCAGAGCGGATGGCGCCGGGCCGCCGGGCCCGCCGGTCGCCACGCCCCGTAGAGCAGGCCCGCCGCGCAGGAGCCCGCCGCCTGGAGCGCCAGGATGCCGCCCGCCCACACCTTGTGGCCCTGCGCCTCGGCGAAGGCGACCGTGACGACTTCCAGCGAGCCGAAGATCGCGCCCGAGGCGAGGAAGGCGAGCAGCAGGGGCGGCATGCCACGCGCGCGTAGCGGCGTTTTCGTCGCCTTCGTACGCGCGTGGGGCGGCGGTTCCGTCGCGCGCTGCGCGGCGAAGATCAGCACGCCGGTCACCATGAGCACGGCGCCGACCAAGGTGCCCGCCTCCGGGAAGAGCGAGCCGCACAGGAAGGCGGCGACCACGGGGCCGAGCATGTAGCAGAGCTCGTCCGCCGCCTGCTCGAAGGAGTTCGCCGTGTGCAGGGCGTCCGGGGTGTCCTTCAGCAGGTACGCCCAGCGGGCCCGGGACAGGCCGCCCGTGTTGGGGGTCGTCGCGGACGCCAGGTAGGCGGCGAACAGTGTCCAGTTCGGCGCCCCGAAGTGCACGCAAAGGAGCAGGGCGAGCGAGCCGCAGGCCGATATGACGGTGGCCGGGACCGCGATCCGCGCCTGCCCGTAGCGGTCCACGAGGCGCGCCGTCCACGGCCCGACGAGCGCGTTGGCGACCAGGCCTGTGGCGGTGACGGCGCCCGCGAGCGCGTACGAGCCGCGGGACCCGGAGATCATGATCACCGCGCTGATGCTGAACATCCCTTGCGGGAAGCGGGCGATGAGGTTGCCGAGGGTGAAGGCGCGGGCGCCGGGGATGGTGAAGAGGCGGGTGTAGGACGTGGCGGCGGAGGACGACGTGGGGCTGGTGGTCGTGGGAGCGGTCGGCATGCGAAGAGCGTCGCCGCAGGTCACGTACGGGGTCCAACACCTGCTCGGTGCCGATTCACGTGGCTGTGTTGTCAATGTTCACGCACCTGCGTTGTAAGTTCGCCCGATGCCTCCCGCGAACGTCGAACCCCGCCTGCTGCGCGCCTTCCTCGCCGTCGCCGACGAGCTGCACTTCACCCGCGCCGCCGCCCGCCTCTACGTCGCCCAGCAGGCGCTCAGCCGCGACATCCGGCGCCTGGAACGGGAGCTGGGCGTCGACCTCTTCGGCCGCACCACCCGGCAGGTCACGCTGACCGCGGACGGGGCGCGGCTGCTGCCGCACGCGCGGCGCGTGATCGCGGCGCAGGACGAGCTGCTGACGGCCTTCACCGGGCCCGCCGCCACCGACCGGCCGCTGCTCGTCGACGTCAACAGTCCGGGCCTCGCGCACGAGCGGGTGCTCGCGCGGGCCCGCGAACTCGCCCCGGGCCACGAGCTGATGGCCCGCTACGAGAGCGGCCTGACCGGCGCCGCCGCCGAACTCCTCGCGGGGCGCCTCGACGTGTCGTTCGGCCGGTTCGCCGGGCTCGACCCGGCCGTGCGCGCCCGGCTCGCCCAACAGCCCGTGCGCTACGAGCCGATGGCGATCATGCTGCCCGAGGACCATCCGCTGGTGGCACTCGACGCCGTGCCCCTCGACCGGCTCGCCGGGGAATCCGTCTACGCGGGGGCCGGCAACCCCCGCACACCCGAATGGACGGATCTGGCCCGGCTGTTGTTCGAGGGGCGGGGCATTCACATCGCGCCGCCCGCGCCGCTCGCCGTCGGTAAGGAGGAGTTCCGCCGGATCATGGACAAGTACCGCAATCCGGTCCTCACCGGGGTGGACTTTCCGGTCATGCCGGGCTCGGTGCTGCGCCCGCTCGTCGATCCGGTGCCGCTGTCGCCCGTGTCACTCGTGTGGCGAAAGGGGCGTAAACACCCCGGAATCACGGCACTTCGGGCCGCCGCGGACGCCCTCGCGGCGGAGAACGGGTGGCTGGAAAGGCCCCCGGAGGCATGGATTCCAGCCACAGATGTGCAGATTATGTTGAGTCGTGAATGAGGTGTGCGCGTGGGTGTCACTGGTGTGCGCTACATTCTGGTCTCGGGTGCGATGTGATAGTGGGGTGCCGGGATCGGGTGGGGGTCCGGTTCGGCCGGTGAAGGCCCGCGACATCGCCCGTGAATGTGTCCTTGGGGGGATGTGCGTACGGTGGAGAACTCGCGAGAAGACGGCCTGTCCGGGCCGACCCATGACCCGCACGAGGTGACGGTCCAACTCGACTTCACAGGTCGCGAGTTGGGTACCCCGGGCGGCGCGAGACCGGGCGCGCCCGCACCCCTCGGCGCGGAGCCGGCGGGTGCGGACGACAAGGAACTCCCCGTCTTCGTCGACGACTCGGGGCGGCGCGGCCGCACCTTCCGCCGCTTCGGCGTGGCCGCGGGCCTGGCCATCGCGGTCTACGCGGTCGTCATCGTGGTCACCGTCTTTTCCGGGAACTCCGACGCGCCGTGGCTGCCGATGCCCGCCGAGGGCAAGGGTGCGGGCAAGGTGGGCACCGAGTCGTCGCAGCCCACGCCCACCGCGTCGACGCCCGGGTCGCCCGGCGCCAGTACGCAGCCCAGTGCCACCGGGAGCGCCCAGCCGGGCACCTCCGCGGCGCCGGGCGCGAGCGCGTCGCCGACGACCGGAGCCAGTACCTCGGGCACGCCGTCCACCGGGACATCGCCGTCCGGCGGGCCCAGCGGCAAGCCCTCGCCGACCGTGAAGCCCACCAAGCCGGACGACAGCGACAAGCCGACGACGGACCCGACCGCTGACGATCCCGCCGACCCGTCGACGGACCCCGGCGACCAGCCGAGCGGCCCGGCGGACGGAGCGGGGACCGATGGCTCGGACACCCTCGCCGGCGGTCTCGGGCGCCTGCTCGCGGCGCCCCTGGTGGAGTCCCTCGTCCCGCCCCTGGAAAGCAGCGTCCTGTAGATGTCCGACCGCTCACGCCGCCCGCGCCGCGCACCGGCCGCGGCCCGCAGGCGCCGCCTTCCGCTGCGCTATCTGCTGCCCTCGCTGCTGCTCGTCGCCGTGATCGCGATGCTGATGCTGCGCGGCTACGTGCACAGCGAGATCCTCGCCGACCACCGCATCCGCCCCGAGGCGGCCACCGACACGGTGCCGGAGAAGATCCTCGACGGCGGCCCCGTCATCGACACCAGGGGCGGCCGCGAGACCAGCCGTTCCATAGGCAAGCACCAACTGGTGCTCACCTTCGACGACGGCCCCGACCCGGAGTGGACCCCGAAGGTCCTCGACGTCCTCAAGAAGCACGACGCGCACGCCGTCTTCTTCGTCACCGGCACCATGGCCTCCCGCTATCCCGACCTGGTGCGCCGCATGGTGGACGAGGGGCACGAGATCGGCCTGCACACCTTCAACCACCCCGACCTCTCCTACCAGTCGAAGAAGCGCATCGACTGGGAGCTGTCGCAGAACCAGCTGGCCCTGGAAGGCGCGGCGGGCGTGCGCACCTCCCTGTTCCGGCCGCCGTACTCCTCGTTCGCCGACGCCATGGACGACGCGTCGTGGCCGGTCACCAAGTACATCGGCTCGCGCGGCTACATCACCGTCGTCAACAACACGGACAGCGAGGACTGGAAGCGCCCCGGCGTCGACGAGATCATCGGCCGTGCCACGCCCAAGGACGGCAAGGGCGCGATCGTCCTCATGCACGACTCCGGCGGCGACCGCTCGCAGACCGTCGCCGCGCTCGACCGCTTCCTGCCCGACCTTCAGGGCAGCGGCTACAAGTTCGCGAACCTCACCGAGGCCCTCGGCATGCCCAGCGCGCACACGCCGGTCACCGGCGTCGAGCTGTGGAAGGGCAAGGCGTGGGTCTACGCGGTGGGGGCCTCGGACAACATCACGGGCGTCCTCGTCGTCGGCCTCGCCGTCATCGGCGTCCTCGTCATGGCTCGCTTCGGCCTGATGCTGATCCTGTCGGCGGCGCACGCGCGCAGGGTGCGCCGCAAGGGCTTCGCGTGGGGACCGCCGGTCACGGAACCGGTCTCCGTCCTCGTACCGGCCTACAACGAAGCCAAGTGCATCGAGAACACGGTCCGTTCGCTGGCGCTGAGCGAGCACCCCATCGAGGTCGTCGTCATCGACGACGGGTCGACGGACGGCACCGCGCGCATCGTGGAGAACATGCGCCTGCCGGGCGTCCGCGTCGTCCGGCAGCACAACGCGGGCAAGCCCGCCGCCCTCAACAGGGGCCTGGCCAACGCCCGGTTCGACATCGTGGTGATGATGGACGGCGACACCGTCTTCGAACCGGCCACCGTCCGTGAGCTGGTCCAGCCGTTCGGCGACCCGAACGTCGGCGCCGTCGCGGGCAACGCGAAGGTGGGCAACCGGGACTCGCTGATCGGCGCCTGGCAGCACATCGAGTACGTGATGGGCTTCAACCTCGACCGCCGCATGTACGACGTCCTGCGCTGCATGCCGACGATCCCCGGCGCCGTCGGAGCGTTCCGGCGCAGCGCCCTGGAGCGCGTCGGCGGCATGAGCGACGACACGCTCGCCGAGGACACCGACGTCACGATGGCGCTGCACCGCGACGGCTGGCGCGTCGTCTACGCCGAGAAGGCACGCGCCTGGACCGAGGCCCCGGAGACCGTCCAGCAACTGTGGTCGCAGCGCTACCGCTGGTCGTACGGGACGATGCAGGCCATCTGGAAGCACCGCAGGGCCGTCGTCGACAAGGGCCCTTCGGGCCGCTTCGGCCGGGTCGGTCTCCCGCTCGTCTCGCTCTTCATGGTGCTCGCCCCGCTGCTCGCGCCGCTGATCGACATCTTCCTCCTCTACGGTCTCGTGTTCGGCCCGACGGAGAAGACGGTCGGCGCCTGGTTCGGCGTCCTCGCGGTCCAGGCGGTCTGCGCGGCGTACGCCTTCCGGCTCGACAAGGAACGCATGACGCACCTGATATCCCTCCCGCTCCAGCAGCTCCTGTACCGCCAGTTGATGTACGTCGTGCTGCTCCAGTCCTGGATCACCGCGCTCACCGGCGGCCGCCTTCGCTGGCAGAAGCTGCGCCGCACCGGCGTGGTGGGCGCGGACGCGGGCGCCCGGATGCCGCGCCAGCGGACGGCCTCGGTCTCCGACGACCAGCGCAGGCGGGTGTCATGACATACCCGACGTACGAAGGCAGCGCCGACCCCACGCGCGCCGACGCCACACGCGCACTGCCCACGCAGCCGCTCCCGACGCAGCAGCAGCTGCCGCCCGCGGAGCCGGCCGCCGCGCCCAAGAAGCCCGGCCGGGACCGCTACCTCGACCTGCTGCGGTCCATCGCGCTGGTCCGCGTCGTCGCCTACCACCTGTTCGGCTGGGTCTGGCTCTCGATCCTCTTCCCGTCCATGGGCGTGATGTTCGCGCTCGCCGGATCGCTGATGGCGCGCTCCCTGAGCAGGCCCGCGCTGAGCGTCGTACGGGGCCGGCTGCGGCGCCTCCTGCCGCCGATGTGGCTGTTCAGCGCGCTGGTGCTGCCGCTGCTCTTCGTGGGCGGCTGGAACCCGGGCAAGGACCCCGACACCGGCGGCGGCGCCTGGGGCTGGCTCGGCATCGTCAACTACGTGATCCCGATCGGCGCCCCCGCCTACCCGTGGGAGATCGCCAACCCGCCCGGCTTCCTGGAGACCACGTGGGCCGAGCAGGGCATCGGCCCGCTCTGGTACCTGCGCGCCTACCTGTGGTTCGTGCTCGCGTCCCCGCTGCTGCTCAAGGCGTTCCGCAAGCTCCCGTGGGCGACGCTGTGCGCCCCGCTCGTCCTCACGGCCGTGGTCGGCACCGGCCTGGTGGAGATCCCCGGCCGCACCGGCGAGGCCGTCACCGACTTCGCCGTGTACGGCAGCTGCTGGATCCTCGGCTTCGCGCACCAGGAGGGCGTGCTGCAGAAGGTGCCGCGCTACGCCGCCGTGTCCATCGCCGCGCTCCTCATGGGCTTCGGCCTGTGGTGGGCCTCTGGCCACCTCACCGAAGAGGGCTGGGACCTGAACGAGATCCCGCTGGCGCAGGCGACCTGGTCCCTCGGGTTCGTCGTCATCCTGCTCCAGTACGCGCCGTCGTGGCAGCGGCTGCCCGGCCGGCTCGCCCGCTGGGACCGCCTGGTGACCCTCGCGAACAACCGGGCCGTCACGATCTACCTGTGGCACAACCTGCTGATCATGGCGACGTTCCCGCTGATCGACCTGCTGTACCAACTGCCCTTCATGGACGACCGGTTGAGTTCCGCGCTGGACACGACGTACATGCTCTGGGCGTTCGTCCTCGTCTGGCCCCTGATCGGCCTCGCCATCGTCGCCACCGGCTGGGTCGAGGACCTCGCCGCGAAGCGCAGACCGCGGCTGTGGCCGGACGGGGCGCGGAAGGGCGGGAAGAGGGCGCGGCACTCCTGACCGTTCGGGCACTCCGGGTCACGATGTGATGGCGATGTGGATTTTCCGCATCCAAGTGATGGAGGGTCTCGCTAGCGTTGCCCCGGGGCGTTCGCGACGGACGAGCGCCGACGGGGCGACCAGGTGAAGGTGTGACGTGCAGGCGACGGTTGACGGGTTCGGCTACGGGGCCGTGACCCCGGTTGCGGCGTTCTTAGTGGCGAGTCTGGGTGGCGGGATCGGGCTGCGCTGCACCGTGCGGGCCCGGCAGCTCGATTCGGGGCGGCCCAAGTGGCTGGCGTACAGCGCGCTTTCGCTGGGCGTCGGGATCTGGTCCATGCACTTCATTGCGATGATGGGCTTCCAGGTGCACGGCGCGCACATCGACTACGACGCGCGGCTCACCTTCCTGAGCCTCGCCGTCGCGGTGCTCGTGGTCGGCGTGGGGGTGTTCGCCGCCGGTTACGGCGGGCAGCGCACGCCGGTCCTGCTCGGCGCGGGCCTCTTCATGGGGCTCGGCGTCGCGGCCATGCACTACCTGGGCATGGCCGCCATGGAGTTCGCCGGATCCCTCCACTACGACGCGCTCGTCGTGACCGCCTCGGTCGCCGTGGCCGTGGTGGCGGCCACCGCCGCCCTGTGGCTGATCATGAACGTACGCGGGATCCTCGTCAGCCTCGGCGCCAGCCTGCTCATGGGGGTGGCCGTCTGTGCCATGCACTACCTGGGCATGGAGGCGCTCACCGTCGAGCTGATGGCGGCGTCCGGGAGCACGGGTTCCGCGGTGTTCACGGTCCTGGTCCCGTATCTCATCGGCCCGTTCCTCGTGCTGTTCTTCGCCGGTGCCGTGCTGCTCTTCGACCCGCAGACGCTGGAGGGCGACCCGGTGGCCCGCTCCTGAGGATCCGGGCCTCACCACCTGCGCACCGGCCGGGTGAGAGCAAAGTTCCCCGGTGGTCACGTCAGGCCATGAAGCGGAAATCCCGCCTCCCTACCTTCGGTGGCATCAGCTGCGAACCGTGACCTGGAGGCGTGCCATGCCTGGCCCCAAGGAACAGACCCGGCGCCGGAGTTGGATCGAGCGGTGGGACCCCGAGGACGAAGTGTTCTGGGAGGAGACGGGCGCGAAGGTCGCCCGCCGCAACCTCGCCTTCTCGATCCTCTCCGAGCACATCGGCTTCTCGATCTGGACCCTGTGGTCCGTGATGGTCCTCTTCATGGGGCCCGAGTACGGGATCGACCCGGCGGGGAAGTTCTTCCTCGTGTCGATGGCGACGCTGGTGGGCGCCTTCGCGCGCGTGCCCTACACGTTCGCCGTCGCCGTCTTCGGCGGCCGCAACTGGACGATCGTCTCGGCGAGCATGCTGCTCGTGCCGTCCGTCGCCGCGTTCCTGGTCATGGAGCCGGGCACCTCGTACACCACCTTCATGTGGTGCGCGGCGCTCACCGGCGTCGGCGGCGGCAACTTCGCCTCCTCCATGACCAACATCAACTCCTTCTTCCCGCTGCGGAAGAAGGGCTGGGCGCTCGGCCTGAACGCGGGCGGCGGCAACATCGGCGTCCCCGTCGTCCAGCTCGTCGCGCTCGCCGTGATCGGCGCGAGCGGCGGGCCGCGCGTGCTGCTCGGCATCTACATCCCGCTGATCGTCGTCGCGACCGTCCTCTCCGCGCTGTTCATGGACAACCTGGCGACTGTGAAGAACGACACCGGCGCCGCGAAGGAGGCCGTGCGCGACGCCCACACGTGGATCATGTCGTTCCTCTACATCGGCACCTTCGGCTCCTTCATCGGCTACTCGTTCGCGTTCGGGCTCGTCCTGCAGACCCAGTTCGGCCGTACGCCGCTCCAGGCAGCCGGCGTCACCTTCATCGGCCCGCTGCTCGGCTCCCTGATCCGGCCCGTCGGCGGCAAGCTCGCCGACAAGTACGGCGGCGCCCGCATCACGCTGTGGAACTTCGTCGGCATGGCCGCCGCCACGGGCGTCGTGACGCTGGCCTCGGTCGAGAAGTCGCTGACCCTGTTCACCGTCGCGTTCATCGCCCTGTTCGTACTGAGCGGGCTCGGCAACGGGTCGACGTACAAGATGATCCCCGGCATCTTCCAGGCGAAGGCGCTGGCCAAGGGGCTCACGGGCGAGGAGGCGGCCGCGTACGGGCGCAGGCTCTCCGGTGCCTCCATGGGGCTGATCGGTGCCGTCGGCGCGCTCGGCGGGCTCGGCATCAACCTCGCGTTCCGGCAGTCCTTCCAGACGGCGGGCACCGGCACCGGCGCCTTCGTCGCGTTCCTCGCCTTCTACGCCGTGTGCTTCGCGGTGACCTGGGCCGTATACCTCCGCCGCTCCGCGTCGCGCACCGTCGCGAGCTCCACGGCCGAGGCGAAGCCCCAGCTCAGCTACGCGGAGGTGTGACATTGGCCCCCGTAACACGTACGCAATAACGTTGATCCGGGGCCGACACGGAGCGTTGACAGGCTCGGACGACGCACCGGTTCGCCCGGTGCACGGAAGAACGTCGAGCGGGGCGAGAACCAGCATGGACGAGGAACAGCAGACCACGAGGCCGGAGCGGACCCACGGGCCGATCGAGGGCTTCACCGTGGGCGTGACCGCGGCGCGCCGCGCCGACGAGCTCGGCGCGCTGCTCCAGCGGCGCGGCGCCTCGGTGCTGCACGCGCCCGCCCTGCGCATCGTGCCGCTCGCGGACGACAGTGAACTCCTCGTCGCCACCAAGGAGTTGATCGACCACGCGCCGGACGTGGTGGTCGCCACCACCGCCATCGGCTTCCGCGGCTGGGTGGAGGCCGCCGACGGCTGGGGGCTGGGCGAGGACCTGCTCGACCGCCTGCGCGGCGTCGAGCTCCTCGCGCGCGGCCCGAAGGTGAAGGGCGCGGTGCGCGCGGCCGGCCTCACCGAGGAGTGGTCGCCCTCGTCCGAGTCGATGGCCGAGGTCCTGGAGCGGCTGCTCGACGAGGGCGTCCAGGGGCGGCGCGTCGCGGTGCAGCTGCACGGCGAGCCGCTCCCCGGCTTCGTCGAGGCGCTGCGCGAGGCGGGCGCCGAGGTGGTGGGCGTCCCCGTCTACCGCTGGCTGCCGCCGCAGGACATCGGCCCGGTCGACCGCCTCCTCGACGTCACGGTGGCGCGCGGCGTCGACGCGCTGACCTTCACCTCCGCCCCCGCCGCCACGGCGCTGCTGCGCCGCGCGGAGGAGCGGGGCCTGGCGGAGGAGCTGCTCGCGGCTCTCGGTCACGATGTGCTCGCGGCGTGCGTCGGGCCGGTCACCGCGGTGCCGCTGCAGGCGGCCGGTGTGGACACGGTGCAGCCGGAGCGCTTCCGGCTCGGCCCCCTGGTGCAGCTGCTGTGCAAGGAACTCCCGGCACGCGCGCGTACGTTGCCGGTCGCGGGACACCAGATGCAGATCCGCGGGCAGGCCGTGGTGGTGGACGACGAGCTGCGGCCCGTGCCGCCCGCCGGTATGTCGCTGCTGCGGACGCTGGCCCGCCGCCCCGGCTGGGTGGTGTCCCGCGCGGAGCTGCTGCGCGCGCTGCCGGGCGCGGGCCGCGACGAGCACGCGGTGGAGACGGCGATGGCCCGGCTCAGGTCGTCCCTCGGGACACCGAAGCTGATCCAGACCGTGGTGAAGCGGGGGTACCGGCTGGCGTTGGACCCGGCGGCGGACGCGAAGTACGCGGACGGGTGAGACTCAGCGGGGCGCACGGAGGACGTTGCGCTCCGAGAGGTCCGAGATCAGGCCGGACGCCGCCGCGAAGTCCTTGTCGTCGTGCAGCACGACGAGCCCGTGGTGCGCGGCCGTGGCGCAGATGAGCCAGTCCACCGTCGAAAGGCTCTGGTGGTGACCGCGCTGTGCCAGCCGGTACTGGGCGGTCTCGATCCACTTCCAGGCCCCTTTGGGCACGGGCGCGTCCGGATACAGGTCGGCGAACATGTCGGTCATCGCCTCGTACTCGTCGAGGCCGCGCGCCGAGCGCCGGAACTCGGTGCGCTGCGGATGGCAGGACCCGATGGCCCCCGCGTCCGTCTCGTGACTCCATGCGTCACTCAGGCCGCGGTCGCGGTGGAGGCGCCACACCGCCGTCGAGTCGATCAGGTAGCGGAGCACGTCAGGCGGTGTCCTTCTCCGCCGCGTGCCGACGCCAGAAGTCCTCCGCGTCCCAGCTCTGAGCGGCCTCGAAGTGCCGCATCCGGGCCTCGGAGCGCCGCTGACGCTCGACGTACTCGCGCAGGGCGAGGTTCACCGTCTCCTTCTTGGTGCGCGCCCCGGACAGGCGCATGGCCTCGGCCAGCGCTTCGTCGTCTATGTCGATCTGCGTGGCCGCCATGCTGCCTCCATGGACGCGAAATGGGTCACATACAAGGTTAGCCCATGCTGCGTACATGGGCTCTCCCTCATGGGCTCCCTCTATCGTGGCGAGGATGCTGATCACCCCCGACATCGAACTGCGCCGCGCCGCCCCCGAGGACGCGCAGGCGCTCGCCGACGCCGTCGTCCGCAACCGGGAGTTCATGCGGCCCTGGGAGCCGTACCGCCCCGAGGCGTACTACACGGCGCGGGACCAGGCCGGGCGGATCGCCGACCCCACCGGGGCGACGTGGCTGCTGTTCGACCGGGCCGCGGGCGGCCGCGTGGTCGGCCGCGTCGCGCTCAGCGGCATCCACCTCGGCCCGCTGTGCAGCGCCAACCTCGGGTACTGGGTCGACGCCGAATATCGGGGCCGGGGCCTGACCCCCGCCGCCGTCGAGGAGGTCTGCCGCGCCGCCCGCGCCGAACTGGGCCTGCACCGCGTCGAGGCGGGCACGCTCACGGACAACGAGGCGTCCCAGCGCGTACTCGCCAAGTGCGGCTTCGTCCGATACGGCCTTGCGCCCAAGTACCTCCACATCAACGGCGGTTGGCGCGACCACGTCCTCTTCCAGCGCATCCTGCACGACGACCCTCCGGCATACGGGCGCGGGTAGCCCGTCAACCCCCGTTCCGGCAGCGGGGGTTCCGGCGCGGCCCGCGGGCGGGCACTGTAGAGGACATGGCAGCAGTACCCACTGGGCCCCACCCGCCTGCCCCTGCCCCCTACGAGTTGCGCTTCGACTCCGGGCGCCTGTGCCTGGACCTCCTCGCCACCGCGCACCCCGACGAACGCCTCACGAGCCCCGACCTGTTGCACGCCTGGCTGGTCGGCGCGGGGCTCGTCCCGGGGGCCGCCGCGCTGGGCGACCGCTCGCCCGCCTGGCTCGCCGCCTTCCGTGAACTGCGCGGGCACGTCGCCCAGTTGGTGCGCGGCGAACTCTCCGGGCGCCCGGCCCCCGCCGCCCTGGAACGGGTCAACCTGCTCGCCCGCGCGGCCCCGCCCGCACCCCGCGCCGTCCGCGCCGCCGACGGCACCCTCGTACGCTCCCTGCACATCGAACCCGACTGCCCGGCCCTGCTCGCGGCCGTCGCGCGGGACGCCGTCGACCTCCTCACCGACCCCGCCGTACGCGGCGCCCTGCGCCCGTGCGAGGGCGACAACTGCCCGATCATCTACCTCGACATGTCGCGCGGCCGCAGGCGCCGTTGGTGCTCCAGTGAGGTGTGCGGCAACCGGGAGCGTGTGGCCAGACACCGGCGCAGGGCGGCGGCGCTGGCCAGGGCGTGAGCAATGATCCGCAACTGCCTTTGAACATCCGTGAGTTCGTCTGCGTATCCCTCCCGTGAGCCCAGCCGAGAGACATGGCCGAACAGGGGACACCGGAGGTAGGCGTGCGCAAGGATTCCGCCGTGGCCGATGAACGCCCGCCCCGGGCCCGACATCGCGCTCCCCGGCCCCCCGAGCCGGACGAGGAGCTGATGCGCGCGCTCTACGCCGAGCACGCACGGCCGCTTCTGGCCTATGTGCTCCGCTTGGTGGCGGGGGACCGGCAGCGCGCGGAGGATGTCGTACAGGAAACGCTCATCCGTGCCTGGAAGAACGCCGGCCAGCTCAACCGAGCGACCGGTTCGGTACGCCCCTGGCTGGTGACGGTCGCCCGGCGCATCGTCATCGACGGCCACCGCAGCCGGCAGGCCCGGCCGCAGGAGGTCGATCCGTCGCCGCTGGAGGTCATCCCCGCGGAGGACGAGATCGACAAGGCGCTGTGGCTGATGACCCTTTCCGACGCGCTGGAGGACTTGACCCCGGCGCACCGGGAAGTACTCGTGGAGACGTACTTCAAAGGACGTACGGTCAACGAGGCTGCCGAGACGCTCGGCATCCCCAGCGGCACGGTGCGCTCGCGGGTCTTCTACGCCCTGCGCTCGATGAAGCTGGCGCTGGAGGAACGGGGGGTGACGGCATGACGACGGGGCATGAAGCGTACGGTCCCTTCGGCCACGGACCGGCGGGCGGCGATGTGCACGAGACCGTCGGCGCCTACGCGCTGGGCATCCTCGACGACACCGAGGCGAGCGCGTTCGAGGCGCACCTGGCGACGTGCGAGCAGTGCGCGCGGAACCTGGAGGAGTTCGCGGGCATGGAGCCGATGCTCGCCGCCCTCGCCGACCTGCCGGCCGAGCGCGGCGCCCCGCGCCTCGCGACCCCGGACATCGGCGACTCGCTGGCCGCCCGCCCGAGCCCCCGCCTCGCGGAGTCCCTGGCGGACGAACTGGGCCGGCGCCGCGCGAAGAAGCGCAGGCGCGGCCTGTTTCTGGTGGCCGCCGCCGCTGCCCTGATCATCGGCGGCCCGCTGACGGTCATGGCGGTGACGGACGACGGGGGCGGCAACACCGTCGCGGAGCCGCACTCCACCAGCCCCGCCAAGGACGCCTTCTTCAACCACATGACCGACAAGGTGAAGGCCACCGACGCCACGACGAACGTCACGGCGACGATCGGCATGGAGAAGAAGGCCTGGGGCACCCACACCGTCCTGGAACTGAAGAACGTCAAGGGCCCGCTGAAGTGCTCCCTCGTCGCCGTCGGCAAGAACGGCGAGCGCGAGACGGTCACCACCTGGGCCGTCCCGAAGTGGGGCTACGGCATCGACGACAGCACCAACGCGAACGCGAAGAATCCCCTGTACGTGCACGGGGGCGCGGCCTTCGACCGGGGCCAGATCGACCACTTCGAGGTCGAGACGCTCGACGGCAAGCGGCTCGTGGAGGTGAACGCCTGACCGCGCGGCCGAACGCGCGGCGCCGCACGTAGCCCTACGGGGCCCCTTTCGCGTACCTTTGACGGCTGCCCAGCACGTCAGAAGGGGGCCCGGTGGCCGCTCAGGCTCCGCACGATTCAGCGGTGAAATCGGATACGGACGCAGCGAAGGACGCGAACGCGGACTCGGTGCGCGACCGTGAGCTCGGCGTCGAGCAGGACCATCTCGACGCCGTCTACCGGCGCCTCGAGGAGAAGATCCACGAGGCCGAGTTCCTGATGGAGGACGCCACCAAGCGCGGCCAGGTCGGCACGCCCGGCGCGCTCGCCGAGCGCGACGCGCAGGTCTTCCGCGCGGGCATCCACCTCAACCGCCTCAACAACGAGTTCGAGGACTTCCTCTTCGGCCGCATCGACCTGCTCCAGGGCAAGGACGGCAAGAAGGGCCCGGACGGCGCGTACACGGCGGTCGAGCCGGCCGACGGCGCCGTCCGCGAGGACAACACGGCCGACATCGCGGAGACGCTGCACATCGGCCGCATCGGCGTGCTCGACGCGGACTACTCGCCGCTCGTCATCGACTGGCGCGCGCCCGCCGCCGCGCCCTTCTACCGCTCGACGCCGGTCGACCCGGGCCGCGTGGTGCGCCGCCGCGTCATCCGCTCCAAGGGCCGCAAGGTGCTCGGCGTCGAGGACGACCTGATGCGCCCCGAGCTGACCGCGTACCTGGACGGGGAGCGGCTGCCCGCCATCGGCGACGGCGCGCTGATGGCGGCGCTCGGCCAGGCCCGCAGCCACTCGATGCGCGACATCGTCGCCTCCATCCAGGCCGAACAGGACCAGGTCATCCGGGCCCCCGCCGCCTCGGTGACGTACGTGGAGGGCGGCCCCGGCACCGGCAAGACGGCGGTGGCGCTGCACCGCGCCGCGTACCTGCTGTACCAGGACAGGCGCCGCTACTCGGGCGGCATCCTGATCGTCTCGCCGACCCCGCTGCTGGTCGCCTACACCGAGGGCGTGCTGCCCTCGCTCGGTGAGGAGGGCCAGGTCGCGATCCGCGCGGTCGGCTCGCTGGTCGACGGGGCGGAGGCCACGGTCTACGACTCCCCGGCGGTGGCCCGCGTCAAGGGCTCCTCGCGGATGCTCAAGGTGCTGCGGAAGGCGGCGCGCGGCGCGCTGGAGTCGGGACGCCCGCAGCGGCCCGCCGTCCAGGAGCAGCTCGCCTTCGGCGACGAGGAACCCGAGGACGCGCCGGCCGAGACCCCGACCCGCCTGCGCGTCGTCGCCTTCGGCCGCCGCCTGGAGCTGGACGCGGACCGGCTGAACCGGATCAGGCAGGCCGCCCTCGGCGGCACCGCCCCCGTCAACCACCTGCGCCCGCGTGCCCGCAAGCTCCTCCTCGACGCGCTGTGGGACCAGTCGGGCGCCGGCAGCCGGACTTCCGACCCCGAGCTCGCGGCCGAGCTGCGCTCCTCCTTCGACGAGGACATCACGAGCGAGGACGACTTCCTGCGCTTCCTCGACGCGTGGTGGCCGGAACTGACGCCCCGTACGGTCCTGTCCGCCATGTCCGACGAGCGGCGCCTCGGCCGCTGGGCCCGCCGCATCCTCAACCCCGGCGAGATCCGCAAGCTCGCCAAGTCGCTGAAGCGGGACGCCCTCTCGGTCCACGACGTGGCCCTCCTCGACGAGCTGACCGCAGTCCTCGGCGCCCCGGCCCGCCCGAAGAAGAAGCGCGAGTACGACCCGCTGGACCAGCTCTCCGGCCTCGAAGAGCTGATGCCGCAGCGCGAGGAGTCCCAGCGCGAGCGCGCCGAACGGCTCGCCCAGGAGCGCACCGAGTACGCGCACGTCATCGTCGACGAGGCGCAGGACCTCACGCCGATGCAGTGGCGGATGGTCGGCCGCCGCGGCCGGCACGCGACGTGGACCGTGGTCGGCGACCCGGCCCAGTCGTCCTGGTCGACCCCCGACGAGGCGGCCGAGGCCCGCGACGAAGCGCTCGGCTCCCGGCCCCGGCGCCGCTTCACGCTGACCGTGAACTATCGCAACCCCTCCGAGATCGCCGAGCTGGCCGCGAAGGTCCTCGCTCTCGCGATGCCCGGCTCCGAGTCCCCCTCGGCGGTCCGCTCGACGGGCGTCCGGCCGCGCTTCGAGGTCGTACGGGACAAGGTCGGGGACACCGTCAGGGCGGAGGCCGCCGGGCTCCTGGAGCAGGTCGACGGCACCGTCGGCGTCGTCGTGGCGATGAACCGCCGCGAGGAGGCCGCGCGCTGGCTCTCCGGGCTCGGCGAACGGGTCGTGGCGCTCGGCTCCCTGGAGGCCAAGGGCCTGGAGTACGACGCCACGATCGTGGTCAGCCCGGCGGAGATCGCCGACGAGTCCCCGGCGGGCCTGCGCGTCCTGTACGTGGCTCTGACACGGGCGACGCAGCAGCTCACGGTGGTCTCCGGCGAACGCGACGAACCGGACGCGAACGGGGTGCCGGACCTGCTCCGCGACTGACCCTTGCCCCTGCTGTCTCCGGTGTTACCGTTGATGACGGCACCGGCTCGATCCAAGCCCCCGGGCCCAACCATCGTCCCTTAGAGGGACCACTTGCCGCGAGGCGAGCATGGCGGGTCGGTGTCGTACACGTGGGACGAGGCCCACGTCACTCCGGTGGCGTGGGCCTCGTTCTGTTTCCTCTTCCGGTTTCCCCGTACTTCTCGTATGGTGGAAAGTACTTTCCAAAAGATGAATGAACGTTAGCTTCAAAACCCGATGCGACTACCACGTACTCACCGGTAGGTGGGAGCATCGGACGGCAACAGCTACACGGTGAAAGCAGAGGAAGTCGGCCATGGCAACGGCGCCCAGCGTGTCCTACTCGATGACGGTCCGGCTGGAGGTCCCCGCGGGCGGTAACGCCGTCTCGCAGCTGACCACCGCCGTGGAGTCCTCCGGCGGCTCGGTGACCGGCCTCGACGTCACCGCTTCCGGCCACGAGAAGCTCCGGATCGACGTCACGATCGCGGCCTCGTCGACGTCCCACGCGGACGAGATCGTCGAGCAGCTGCGCGGTATCGAGGGCGTCACGCTCGGGAAGGTCTCCGACCGTACGTTCCTGATGCACCTCGGCGGCAAGATCGAGATGGCGTCGAAGCACCCCATCCGCAACCGTGACGACCTGTCCATGGTCTACACGCCGGGCGTGGCCCGCGTGTGCATGGCGATCGCGGAGAACCCCGAGGACGCCCGGCGTCTGACCATCAAGCGCAACTCGGTGGCGGTCGTCACCGACGGCTCCGCCGTGCTCGGCCTCGGCAACATCGGCCCGAAGGCCGCGCTGCCGGTCATGGAGGGCAAGGCGGCCCTCTTCAAGCGCTTCGCCGACATCGACGCCTGGCCGATCTGCCTGGACACCCAGGACACCGACGCCATCGTCGAGATCGTCAAGGCCATCGCCCCGGGCTTCGCGGGCATCAACCTCGAGGACATCTCGGCGCCCCGCTGCTTCGAGATCGAGGCCCGCCTGCGCGAGGCCCTCGACATCCCCGTCTTCCACGACGACCAGCACGGCACCGCCATCGTCGTGCTCGCCGCGCTCACCAACGCGCTGCGCGTCGCGGGCAAGGACATGGGCGACACCCGCGTCGTCATGTCGGGCGCCGGCGCCGCCGGCACCGCCATCCTCAAGCTGCTGCTCGCGGCGGGCGTCAAGAACGCCGTCGTGGCCGACATCCACGGTGTCGTGCACGCGGGCCGCGAGGACCTCAAGGACGCCGACAGCGACTCGCCGCTGCGCTGGATCGCCGACAACACCAACCCCGAGGGCCTCACCGGCACGCTGAAGGAAGCGGTCGTCGGCGCGGACGTGTTCATCGGCGTCTCGGCCCCCAACGTGCTGAACGGCGACGACGTGGCCGCGATGGCCGAGGGCGCCATCGTGTTCGCGCTCGCGAACCCGGACCCCGAGGTCGACCCGGCGGTCGCCCGTCAGACGGCCGCCGTGGTGGCCACGGGCCGCTCCGACTTCCCGAACCAGATCAACAACGTGCTGGTCTTCCCCGGCGTCTTCCGCGGCCTGCTCGACGCCCAGTCGCGCACGGTCAACACCGAGATGATGCTGGCGGCCGCGAAGGCCCTGGCCGACGTGGTCACCGAGGACGAGCTCAACCCGAACTACATCATTCCCAGCGTCTTCAACGACAAGGTCGCCGGTGCCGTCGCCGGTGCCGTCCGCGACGCCGCGAAGGCCGCCGGAGCGGCTGTGACGGGGGCCACGACCGCCTGATTACCGGCGCGTCGCGGTTTGCGGGGCCTCCGGGCCCCATAGGCTGGCCGGGAAACAGGCCCCCGGCCCGCCCCTGCAAACGGCGTGGTGGCGCTGTCCGTGTGACCCCAAGGGGTGCCGGATTGGCTTTACCGCCGTGGGTAGGGGCAGGATGCCTCTTCAGGCGCAAGGGTCTGGACGACGGACCCGGGTCCTGGGCCTGACCGAGACCCTGGCAGCATCAACTTTGCTGTTGCCCAACACGCGGCCTGGCCGCGTGGCACGCCTCAACGGCAAGAAGAACACGGGAGTACAAACATGAACCGCAGTGAGCTGGTGGCCGCGCTGGCCGACCGCGCCGAGGTGACCCGCAAGGACGCCGACGCCGTGCTGGCCGCGTTCGCCGAGACCGTCGGCGAGATCGTTGCCAAGGGCGACGAGAAGGTCACCATCCCCGGCTTCCTGACCTTCGAGCGCACCCACCGTGCCGCTCGCACCGCTCGTAACCCGCAGACCGGCGAGCCGATCAACATCCCGGCCGGCTACAGCGTGAAGGTCTCCGCGGGCTCGAAGCTCAAGGAAGCCGCCAAGGGTAAGTAAGTCCTAGGCGCAACGCCTTGGGGCGGTCACCCGGAACTCCTTCCGGGCGGCCGCCCCTTTGCGTTGCCGCGCGGGTGCGTGGAGGCTCTTTGCGCGCCGGCGGGTGCGGTTCGCGTGTGCTCGCGTTTGCGCAGTTCCCCGCGCCCCTTCAGGGGC
>NZ_JBHWKQ010000059.1:0-45488 GCF_042730865.1 Streptomyces sp. NPDC059897
TGGCCGCGCGCTGGGGGGGGGGGGGCCGCCGTTAGCCCCGGGGGGGGGGGCGCCGGGGCTGGGCGCCCCCCCCCCCTCCACTCCCCCCATTTTCCCCGTTCCCCCCGTTCCCCCCGCTTCTGAAGCCGGTTACAGCTTCAGGTCCCATTGCGAGCCGTCGTACTCGAAGCTCGGCGTGACCTCGACGGTCAGGTTCTTCGCGTCCGCCGGGGCGTCGAAGCCGTAGACGACCGTGGCCTTCTTGCCGGGCAGGACCGTGCCCTCGAAGCCCATGGCGACCTTGTCGTCGATGATCTGCTCCGCCTTGGCGCCGTCCTTGCCCGAGCGGGCGTTCGTGGTCAGCAGGGCCGTGTCGAACTTCTCCTTGGAGTCGTTCGTGACGGTGACCGTGACCTTGTAGGCGTGATTGCCGTTCTTGTGGCCCGCCGCGTACTCGCTCGGGCTGAACGCGACCGCGTTGGAGACGGAGACCGTCAGGTCGTCGTCGTAGACCACGGCGTCACCCGCGGCGAGCGTCTCGCCCGCGGCCGGCTTCTCCCCGCCCTTGCCGTCCTTGTCCTTCGCGCCGCCGGACGACTTCGTGTCCTTGGCCTTCGTGTCGGACACCGACTTGTTGATCTCGTCGATCGTGTCGTCCACCGCCTTGAACGTCGTGTACGCCCCGAAGACCGCGAGGCCCATGGCCGCGAGGCCGAGGATCGTGCCGGCCAGGGCGATGCCCTTGTTCGTGGCCTCGCCGCGCTTGGCCCTGCCGCGCCCCGTCAGGCCCAGGACGAGGGCGATCACGCCGAGGATCCCCGCGAGCCAGAACAGCAGCGGGATCAGGCCCGAAAGGGCGCCGATGACGCCGAGGATCAGAGCCGCCGTCCCCAGCCCGTTGCGCGCGACCTGCTGCGGCGGCTGCTGCTGGAACGGCGGGTATTGGGGGTGCTGCTGGGGCGGCTGGGTCTGGGACATAGCTGTTCCTCCGAGATGAGAGAAGCCAACCTCCCCCCGGCTTTCCGTGTATCCGGCGGTTGGCTGAGGCAATAACAGCACTAGCTGTGAACCGAGTCAACCCGGTTCACAAAACTCGGAGCGCTCACGGCTGTGAATGCGGGTCTTACGCGGGAGTCTGTATGGTCGGTGGCACAGGCACGTCAGGACGCCCCGGCGGGACAGGCGTCCGGAGAGGAGTCGGCCCGGTGCAGGACAACGCGACAGAGGTGACGGCCGCGGGGATCGCCCGGCTCGCCGGGGTGGGGCGCGCCGCCGTCAGCAACTGGCGCCGCAGACACGCGGACTTCCCCAGGCCGGTCGGCGGCACCGAGACCAGCCCCTCCTTCGCGCTCGCCGAGGTCGAGGAGTGGCTGCGCGACCAGGGCAAGCTCGCCGAGGTCCCGTTGCGCGAGCGCGTGTGGCAGCAGCTCGCGGGCCACCCGGCGGGCCCGGTCACCGCGCTCCTGCACACGGGCTGCGCCCTGTTGCTCGTGCACGACCGGCCCACGGAATGGCTCGCGCTGGCCGGCGCGGCCGACCGGGACCGGGACCTGGCGCAGCGTCTGTCCGCCGCCCTCGAAGGCGCCCTCACCCCGCGCTTCGGCCACGCCACACAGCGGGCCGTCGCCACGCCGTCGCCCACCGACCTGCTGCCGTCGGTGCCACTGCTGCGCGGCGCCGCCGAACTCGCGGCGGAGCTGGGCGCCCGCGGCACCTTCGCGTTCCTGCTCGGCCGGCACCTCGACGCCAACCCGCGCCAGTACACGCTCACTCCGCCGGGCCCCGCCGAACTGATGGCCGCCCTCGCCGGCCCCGCCACCACCGCCCTCGACCCGGCCTGCGGCACCGGCGCCCTCCTCGACGCCGTGCGCGCCCACGCCCCACGTCCCGGCCGCACCCTGTACGGCCAGGACGCCTCCGCCGAACTCGCGGCGCTCACCGCCCTCCGCATCGCCCTCGACGGCAACGGCGGGACGGACGCCCCGGCCGTGCGCACCGCCGCCGCCGACACCCTGCGCGCCGACGCCCTGAGCGACGTACGGGCCGACGTGGTGCTCGCCCACCCGCCGTTCAACGAGCGCGGCTGGGGGCACGACGAACTGGCCTACGACCCGCGCTGGGAGTACGGGCTCCCCGCCCGCACCGAGTCCGAACTGGCCTGGGTGCAGCACGCGTTGGCGCGCCTGAAGGACGGCGGCAGCGCCGTGCTCCTGATGCCGCCCACCGTCGCCTCGCGCCGCTCGGGCCGCCGGATCCGCGCCGACCTGCTGCGCCGCGGCGCCCTGCGCGCGGTGATCGCCCTGCCCGCCGGGGCCGTCCCGCCCAACAACATCCCGCTGCACCTGTGGGTGCTGCGCCGCCCCGGCACGGGCACCCCCACCGCCCCCGAACTGCTGCTCGTCGACACGGCCTCGCTCGCCGAGTCCGGCGACGTACGGGAGCAGCAGGTGTGGGACGAGGTGCGCAGCACCGTGCTCGACGCCTGGCGCGCCTTCGACCGGGACGGCTCCCTGGAGGAGCAGCCGGGTCTCGCCCGTTCCGTGCCCGTCATCGACCTGCTCGACGACGAGGTCGACCTCGCGCCCGCCCGCCGCCTGCCCCCGCCGGTCACGGGCGGCGGAGCCGCGGAACTGACCGCCGTGCGCGAGGAGCTCGCCGACACGCTGCGGCTGACCACGAAACTCGCCCCGCGGACCGTGCCGGGCACCACGCCCCCGGCCCGCTGGCCACTGACGACGGTCGGCGAACTCGCGCGCGCGGGCGCCCTGTCGCTGCGCACCGCGTCGCCGGGCGGCGGACCGGGAGGGCACGCGCGCGTACCCGTGCTCACCGACCACGACGTGCTGACGAGCACCGCGCCCTCCGGGGGTGCGCACGCCGCGGAGGACGACCCGGTGATCCTCGAAGTGGGGGATGTCGTCGTGCCGGTGGTCGGCGGCGCCGCGGCCGTGCGCGTCGTCGACGAGGCGGACGCGGGCGCCGCGCTCGGCCGGGGCCTGGCCCTGCTGCGGCCCGAACCGGCCGCGCTCGACCCCTGGTTCCTCGCCGGTTTCCTGCGCTCCACCGCCAACAACCGCCAGGCCTCCAGTTACGCCTCCACCGCCACCCGCCTCGACGTCCGCCGCCTCCAGCTCCCGCGCCTCCCCCTGACCGAACAGGCGGGCTACGGCGAACGCTTCAAATCCCTCGCGGCTTTCGAGGACACCCTCCGCCGCGCGGCCCGCCTCGGCGAACAACTGGTCCAGGGCCTTCACGACGGCCTGACAGCGGGCACCCTCCCACCGGACGACCAATGAGCCCCCGCCGGTGCCGCGCACCGGAGGCAACCGTTCCGCCGAACCGGGTGTGAGCGGAGCGACATCCGTTCCGTACAACCCCGGGCCCGTTGTCCGAGTCCGCCTATACGCTCGAAGGAACCGGCATCACCTTGCCGTGCGTGTTCCGACTCGGACGACTGACCAGGAGCTGCCATGTACGGGCCCGGCGCGGGACCGCCCCGCCGCGAGAGCGACGGCGCGGCCATCACCCTGAGGGTGCTGTTCCCTGCGCTGTCCGTGCTCACATGCGGCCTGCTCTCCTGCGCCCCGCTGTTCCGGATCGCGGCACTGCGCCGCAGGCCCGTCGACTGGATCCTGGCGGTCGTCTCGCTCCCGGTCAGCATCACGCTGTTCGGCATCATCGGCTCGCTGCCGGAGGAGGACACGCGTACGGACGTCGCCCTCGCCCTGCTGCTGCTCCTCGCGCTCGGCAGCGCGGTGTACTTCCTCGTCTACGACATACGCAGGCTGTCCCCCGCGCACCCGCCGGGCCCCTACGCGCCGCCGGCACAGCCCGGCCCGTCCGCCTACGGACACCCGCAGCCGCGGCAGCCCTGGCCCACCCCGCCCCCGCAGCAGCACGCGATGCCCACACAGCACTCCATGAACACGGTCACGCCCACGCCCGGACCCGCGCCCACACCCGCCCCGGCCCAGCCGCCCGCCCCGCCGCAGAACCAGGCCCCGCCGCCGCACCGCATCGACCAGGTCCGCGCCGAGCTGGACGAGCTGAGCGACTACCTGCGCAAGCAGGACGGCGGCCAGTGACCGGGCAGCCCAAGGCCGGCGGCGGCCGCGTCGTCGCCGGGCGCTACGAACTCTCCACGCTCATCGGCCAGGGCGGCATGGGCCAGGTCTGGACGGCGTACGACCAGCGCCTCGACCGCCGCGTCGCCGTGAAGCTCGTGCGCCCCGACCGCGTCGCCGGCGCCGAGGCCGACGAGCTGCGCCGCCGCTTCCTGCGCGAATGCCGGGTCACGGCACAGGTCGACCACCCCGGCCTGGTCACCGTGCACGACGCGGGCGCCGAGGGCGACGAGCTCTACCTCGTCATGCAGTACATCGACGGCGCCGACCTCGCCGACCACCTCGCCGAACACAGCCCCTTCCCGTGGCCGTGGGCGGTCGCCGTCGCGGCCCAACTGTGCGCCGTGCTCTCCGCGGTGCACGCCGTGCCGATCGTGCACCGCGACCTCAAGCCGCGGAACGTGATGGTCAAGCAGGACGGCACACTCACCGTCCTCGACCTCGGCGTCGCCTCCGTCCTCGACACCGACACCACCCGCCTCACCCACACCGGCTCGCCCATCGGCACCCCCGCCTACATGGCGCCCGAACAGGCGATGGGCGGCGCCGTCGGCCCGCACACCGACCTGTACGCGCTCGGCGTGCTGCTGCACGAACTGCTCAGCGGCGACGTCCCGTTCGCGGGCACCACCGCCCTCGGCATCCTCCACCGCCACCTCTACGAGGCCCCCGTCCCCGTCCGCCAACTGCGCCCCGAAGTGCCGCAGGCCCTGGAGCACCTCGTGCTGCGGCTGCTCGCCAAGGACCCGCAGGACCGCCCGGCCTCCGCCCAGCAGACGTACGAGGAACTGCTCCCGCTGCTGCCCGCGCGCGGCGTCCCCACCGTCCCGCCCGTCTCCCACCACCGCCCTTCTGGGGAATCGCTTCGCGATGCACCCTCTGTTTTCGACCCCACCCGCCCCTACCTGCGCCCGCACGCCCCCTGGCCCGACCGCGCCGTCACCCCGGCGCCGCAGCCCGCCGGCTCCGACCTCCAGGGCGACCGCCCCGACGTGGCACGGGCCGTCGACGAGGTGAAGGTCCTGCTCGGCGAGGGCCGCATCACGCAGGCCGTCGACATCCTCGGCGCGATCCTGCCCGCCGCGGCCGCCCAGCACGGCGAGCACTCACCCGTCGTCCGCACCCTGCGCAAGCAGTACGCGGCCACCCTCATGGACGACGGCCAGTACCGGCGCGCCCTGCCCGAACTGCGCAGGCTCGCCGACGAGCGGGCGGCGGAAGCAGGACACGCCGACCCGCAGTCCCTCCAGTTCCGCTACGAGTCCGCCCAGTGCCTCGAAGCCCTCGGTGAACCCGCCGCGGCGCTCGCCGAGTACCGCTCCCTCCTCCCGTACTACGAGAACCAGTACGCGACGACGGACCTCAGGCTCGCCCTCGAAGTGCGCCGCCGCATCGGCCAGTTGCTGCTCTCCGTCGGCGACCGGGGCGCGGCCCACGCGACGCTCACCCGGCTGCTGCACGACGCCGAACGGCTGCACGGACCCGGCCACCCGTTCCCGGCGGAGGTGCGCCGCACGCTCCAGTGGCTGGGCCAGGTCAGAGGCTGATCCGCGGCAGCTTCCCCTACCTCCGGTACCTCAACTCGTAGCGAATCGTTGTCGAAAAGGTGGCCGGGCAAGCGGTCACTGCCTAACATCGATCATCGCCGGACTTTGTGCACCGAAGCACAAACTGCTCGCAGGGAGGCCCACCTTGCACCGCCGCAACAGCCGCCGCACCGCGCTCGTCCTGTCCGCCGCCGCCATCGCCGCCGTCCCCGCCCTGACCGCCTGCGGCAACGAAGCGCACCCCGGTGCCGCGGCCGTCGTCGGCGGCCAGCGGATCACCGTCTCGCAGCTGGAGAGCCGGGTGAACGAGGTGCGGGACGCGCAGCAGACCGCCACCAAGGACACCGCGCAGTACGAACAGGCCATCGCCAAGACCGGTGGCCTCACCCGCAACACGCTGCACACGATGGTCCTCGACCGGGTCCTGCACCGCGCCGCCACCGACGCGGGCATCTCCGTCACCCGCAAGGAGATGCAGAGCATGCGGTCCGGCCTCGAACAACAGGCGGGCGGCGCCAAGGCGTTGGAGGTCGCCTGGCTGCAGCAGTACAACATCCCGCCGAAGCGGCTCACGGAGAGCCTGCGCACCGAGATCGAGGCGCAGAAGCTGTCGACCGCGCTCGGCGCGGACATGCAGACCCCCCAGGGCAAGGCCGTCTTCTGGAAGGCGCTCTCCAGCGCCTCCAAGGAACTGAACGTCGACCTCAACCCCCGCTACGGCACGTGGGACGTCACCAAGAACAGCCGGGTCGACGCCAAGACCCCCTGGCTGCGGCAGATCACCAAGGAAGCCCCGGCCGAGCAGCAGACGACGTAGGGCGGGGGAGGCGGGGTTGTCAGTGGCTTGGGTTACGTTCGAGGGGTGAACGAACCCGAGGCGCACGACCCCCACGCCCCCGCCGACGCCAGGGACGACGCCGGCCGCGTCGTCCTGCTCACCACCAGCCACCGGGTCGCCCCCGGGCTCCTGTCCTGGCAGGCGTGGCAGACGCTCCGCACGGCCGACGAGGTGTTGTGCGCCGACTCCGCGCACCCGCAGCTGCCGTACGTGAAGGACGCGGGCGTCCAGGTCACGATCGCCTCGCCCACCGCCCGCGAGCTCGTCGACCGCTGCGCCGACGGCGGGCGCACGCTCGTCGTCCTCGCCACCGCCGAGGGCGACCGGCAGCTCACGGACGGCCTGGCGCGCCTCGCCGGCTCCGGCCGCGAGCAGATGCCGAACCTGGAGCTGCTCCCCGGCTCGTACGACCTGCCGGGCGCCCGCCTCCTCGACCTCGTGCAGGTCATGGACCGCATCCGCCGCGAATGCCCCTGGTCGAAGCAGCGCACCCACGAGGACCTCGCCAAGTACGCGATCGAGGAGGCGTACGAGCTGGTCGAGGCCATCGAGACGGACGACCGCGACGAACTGCGCGAGGAGCTCGGCGACGTACTCCTCCAGGTCGTCTTCCACGCGCGCATCGCCGAGGAGGCCTCCGGCGAGGACGAGCCGTTCTCCATCGACGACGTGGCGGGCGGCATCGTCGACAAGCTCATCCACCGCCACCCGCACGTCTTCGGTGACGAGAGCGCCACGACCCCGGAGGAGGTCCGGGAGATCTGGCTCCGCAAGAAGGGCGAGTCCAAGCGCCGCGCCTCGGTCACGGACGGCGTCCCCCTCGGCCAGCCGGGCCTCGCCCTCGCCGCCAAGCTCGGCTCCCGGGTGCGCACGGCGGACCTGGACGTCCCGGTCCCCTCGGGCGAGGGCGTCGGCTACGAGCTCCTGGCCCTCGCCCTGCGCGCCGAGGCGGAGGGCACCGACCCGGAGGCGGCCCTGAGAGCCGCGGCCCGCGCCTACCGGGACGCGGTACGGGCGACCGAGGGCCTCACCGGCGAGTAGCGCCCGTTACGGTCAGGAGGTGACCGAGAGCCCCACCCCCACCAGCGCCCCCGAACTCTTCAGCTGGGAGTTCGCCGGCGACCCGTACCCCGCCTACGCCTGGCTGCGCGAGCACGCACCCGTGCACCGCACCACGCTGCCGAGCGGCATCGAGGCCTGGCTGGTCACCCGGTACGCGGACGCCCGCCAGGCGCTCGCGGACCAACGGCTCAGCAAGAACGCGGACCACCACGACGAGCCGAGCCACGCCAAGGGCAAGACGGGCATCCCCGGCGAACGCAAGGCCGAGCTGACGACCCACCTCCTCAACATCGACCCGCCGGACCACACCCGGCTGCGCCGCCTCGTCTCGAAGGCCTTCACCCCGCGCCGCGTCGCCGAATTCGCGCCGCGCGTCCAGCAGTTGACGGACGACCTCATCGCCGCCTTCGAGGCGAAGGGCGAGGCCGACCTCATCCACGACTTCGCCTTCCCCCTCCCCATCTACGCCATCTGCGACCTCCTTGGCGTCCCGCGCGAGGACCAGGAGGACTTCCGCGAGTGGGCGGGCATGATGATCCGCCACGGCGGCGGCCCGCGCGGCGGGGTGGGCCGGGCGGTGAAGCGGATCCGCGCGTACCTGGTGGAGCTCATCCACCGCAAGCGCGGCGACCCGGGCGACGACCTCATCTCCGGTCTGATCAGCGCCTCCGACCACGGCGAACACCTCACGGAGAACGAGGCCGCGGCGATGGCCTTCATCCTGCTCTTCGCCGGTTTCGAAACCACGGTCAACTTGATCGGCAACGGCACGTACGCGCTGCTCACGCACCCCGAGCAGCGCGAGCGGCTGCAAGAGTCGATCGCGGCGGGGGAGACGGGTCTGCTGGAGACCGGGATCGAGGAACTGCTGCGCTTCGACGGGCCGGTGGAGATGGCCACCTGGCGGTTCGCGAGGGAGCCGCTGACCATCGGCGGCCAGGAGATCGGCGCGGGCGACCCGGTCCTCGTCGTGCTCGCCGCCGCCGACCGCGACCCCGCGCGTTTCACCGAACCCGACACCCTCGACCTCTCCCGCCGGGACAACCAGCACCTCGGCTACGGACACGGCATCCACTACTGCCTCGGCGCCCCGCTCGCCCGCCTGGAGGGACAGGCCGCCCTC
This sequence comes from Streptomyces sp. NPDC059897, assembly GCF_042730865.1. Classification (NCBI taxonomy): domain Bacteria; kingdom Bacillati; phylum Actinomycetota; class Actinomycetes; order Kitasatosporales; family Streptomycetaceae; genus Streptomyces; species Streptomyces sp. NPDC059897. The sequence goes on from NZ_JBHWKQ010000059.1 coordinate 8,674, forward strand.
GGCACGCTCCTGACGCGCCTCCCGGACCTGCGACTTGCGGTGGAACCGACCGATTTGCGGTGGCGTGGCGGGCTCATCATGCGCGGACTGCGCACGCTCCCGGTGGAGTTCACCCCGCGTCAGAATCCGACCGGAACTGACGGGCCGTCAACAATGTGACTTTCACGTGATCTACGCTGCATCGACTTGTGACAGGCGTTCGAGTGCAGCTACGTTCACGGATCATCGCGACACATGCACAACCCGCACCACTCGCACCACCCGTCGCGCGTAGCAGCATCAGTCTCGCGAAAGGCAAACGCATGCTCTCCGGGAACGGTCGTCACCGTCGCCCCCGTCAGGCCCCTGCTCTCGTCGTCGCCGCCGGAGTCACCGGCAGCGCCATCGCGATCCCGCTGTTCGCCGCGAGTGGCGCGAGCGCCGCGACCGCGCAGGCGTGGGACAAGCTCGCCGAGTGCGAGAGCGGCGGCCAGTGGAGCCTGGACGCCGGTAACGGCTACTACGGCGGTCTCCAGTTCACGCAGGAGAGATGGGAGGAGTACGGGGGGCTCGACTACGCCCCGCGTGCCGACCAGGCCAGTCGCTCGCAGCAGATAGCCGTCGCCGAGCAGGTTCTCGACGACAAGGGGCCGAGCGCCTGGCCGATGTGCTCGCTCACCTCCGACCTCACCAAGGACGACGGCTCGGCGGATGTCGACCCGGGCGTGTCCGCGTCGCCGTCGGCGCAGCCCTCCGGGTCGTCCGACACCGACGCCGACGACACGTCGGACGAGAAGACCGAGGACGCCACCGCGTCGGCGGACCCGTCCGATTCCACCGGCTCGGCCGATTCCACCGAATCGGCCGATTCGGGAGACAAGGGTCACGACGCGGCCGAGGGCTCCGAGGCCTCGGAGGACCCGTCGGCGGACGAGTCGGCCGATACCTCCGGTAACCAGGACGAGGACTCCTCGACCCCGTCAAGTGACAAGTCCCACGCGCCTTCTGACGACGCCCCCGCCGAGACGGCCTCGCCGTCCGCCCCGCCCACCGGCGAGGCCTCGGACGGTGCCACGTCCGGCCGCCACCGCGGCGACCGCGCCGACGACGACGGTGCCGGCTCCCGTGCGGGAGAGGGACGGCATGCCTCCCGCGACGACAAGCGCGCCGGCGACACGTACGAGGTGCACGCCGGCGACAGTCTCTGGGGCATCGCGAAGGCCCAGGACGTGCAGGGCGGATGGGACGCGCTCTACGAGCGGAACAAGGAGACGGTCGGTACCGACCCAGACCTCATCCTTCCTGGTCAGAGCCTGGATCTTGGGGACGGATCGGACAAAAGGCAGTGAGGGTTCAGGTTGGTTGAGGGGGCTTTGTCCGGTGTCGTTCGAGTGAGACATGGGTCTCAAAGCCCCTGATCGACTTTGAAATCGGGCGGATCGACCGCTTACGTTCGTGACCGCTCGCTTCAGCGGGCCCCGACGGATGTCACGCCGAATCCTGCCAACGTCCGTACGGGAACAGTCGTCGCGTAAGCGCCGTAGGCAGGAGCGGGGGACCCAGGTAAGTGCCCTTCCGGGAGACCGGACGGGCTTGGGGTTAAGCAGCGCACAAGGATGCGACTGCCGGGCACTCACTGGCCCGAACCCGACAGCTCACCTCGCAGGCGTCGGTGAGGAGACATCTCCATGCTGTTTTCCGGCAAGAACAAGCACCGCCGCCCGTCCAAGGCCGTCCGCGTCGCCACGCTCGGCGGCGTCGCCGCTGCCGCCGTCGCCGTGCCGCTGATGGGTGCGACCTCCGCCTCCGCCGCCACCACGTCCGAGTGGGACCAGGTCGCGCAGTGCGAGTCCGGTGGCAACTGGTCCATCAACACGGGCAACGGCTTCTACGGCGGCCTGCAGTTCTCCGCCTCCACCTGGTCCGCCTACGGCGGCGACCAGTACGCCTCCACCGCCGACCAGGCCTCCAAGGCCCAGCAGATAGCCGTCGGCGAGAAGGTTCTCGCCTCCCAGGGCGCGGGCGCCTGGCCGAACTGCGGCTCGGGCCTGTCCTCCACCCCGAACGAGGGTGGCGCCGAGGACTCCTCCGCGCAGCAGCAGGAGACCCAGCAGCAGGACACGCAGCAGCGTGCCGACCGCTCCGAGCAGCGTCAGCAGCCGCAGCAGGAGGCCCCGAAGCAGGAGGCCCCCAAGCAGGAGGCTCCGAAGCAGGACACCGTCACCACCCCGACCGGCAAGCAGGTCGAGAAGGGCGACGGCGAGTACAAGGTCGAGTCCGGCGACACCCTCAGCAAGATCGCCGAGGCGCACGGCACGACCTGGCAGCAGCTGTTCGAGAAGAACAAGGACATCGTCAAGGACGCCAACCTGATCTACCCGGGTCAGCAGCTGCACCTCAGCTAAGACGTCCGGTCCGCACAGGACCACCGGTCCGCACAGGACCACCCGTCCGCACAGGACCCAAGGCCCTCCCAGGCCATCAGGCACGGACTCGGCATCGGCGGACGCCGAGTCCCGCCGCACCCCGTCCCCACGGGCCGCTCAACTTCGGCGACCTCCGTCCCGCTCAGCCGGGACGGAGGTCGCTGTTTTTGTTCCGTTAAGGAACATTTCGCTGTCGGCGTTGTCCACGAGACGGGCGTTCGGATGGCCGATGCCCGCGAGCCGGTTACGCTCAGGGGTGCGGGACCACGTACCAAGCAGCCGCCCGCATAGCCTGCGTCACATCCAAGAAGGAGATGCTCGTGCCGTCCATCGACGTCGTCGTAGCCCGGGAAATCCTGGACTCCCGAGGCAACCCCACGGTCGAGGTCGAGGTCGGCCTCGACGACGGGAGCACCGGCCGCGCGGCCGTCCCGTCGGGCGCCTCCACCGGTGCCTTCGAGGCCATCGAACTCCGTGACGGTGACCCCAACCGTTACCTCGGCAAGGGTGTCGAGAAGGCCGTCCTCGCCGTCATCGAGCAGATCGGCCCGGAGCTCGTCGGTTACGACGCCACCGAGCAGCGCCTGATCGACCAGGCGATGTTCGACCTGGACGCGACCGACAACAAGGGCTCGCTCGGCGCCAACGCCATCCTCGGCGTCTCGCTCGCCGTCGCCCACGCCGCCTCCGAGGCCAGCGACCTTCCGCTGTTCCGCTACCTCGGCGGTCCGAACGCGCACCTGCTCCCGGTGCCGATGATGAACATCCTGAACGGTGGGTCGCACGCCGACTCCAACGTCGACATCCAGGAGTTCATGATCGCCCCGATCGGCGCGGAGTCCTTCTCCGAGGCCCTGCGCTGGGGCGCCGAGGTCTACCACACGCTGAAGAAGGTCCTGAAGAGCAAGGGCCTGGCCACCGGCCTGGGCGACGAGGGCGGCTTCGCCCCGAACCTGGGCTCGAACCGCGAGGCCCTCGACCTGATCCTCGAGGCCATCAAGGAAGCCGGTTACGTCCCCGGCCAGCAGATCGCCCTCGCCCTCGACGTCGCCGCCTCCGAGTTCTACAAGGACGGCAAGTACCAGTTCGAGGGCAAGGAGCGCTCCGCCGCCGAGATGACGGAGTACTACGAGGAGCTCGTCTCCGCGTACCCGCTCGTCTCCATCGAGGACCCGCTGTACGAGGACGACTGGGCCGGCTGGAACGTCATCACCGAGAAGCTGGGCGACAAGGTCCAGCTCGTCGGCGACGACCTCTTCGTCACCAACCCGGAGCGCCTCGCCCGCGGCATCGAGGAGAACTCGGCGAACGCCCTGCTCGTGAAGGTGAACCAGATCGGTTCGCTGACCGAGACCCTGGACGCCGTCGAGCTCGCCCAGCGCAACGGCTTCAAGTGCATGATGTCGCACCGTTCCGGTGAGACCGAGGACGTCACGATCGCCGACCTCGCCGTCGCCACGAACTGCGGCCAGATCAAGACCGGCGCCCCGGCCCGCTCCGAGCGCGTCGCCAAGTACAACCAGCTCCTGCGCATCGAGGAGATCCTGGACGACGCGGCGGTCTACGCCGGTCGCTCGGCGTTCCCGCGCTTCAAGGGCTGAGCCTCACTGAGGCAGCAGTTCCGTACGTCCCCGCACTCGGTCCCGTACCGTGTGCGGGGACGTACGTACGTGAGCGGGGAGGCGGGAGCAGGCGATGCCCGGAAAGGTCCGAGACAGGGACTCCAGAGATCGCTTCTCGACGGCCACCCGCCTGCGTGTGCTGGGCGAGCAGACCGCCGAGCGCGTCTACCGCTCGCAGAACAAGCGGCAGGCCCGCCGCTCCCGGCTCACGGGCCGTGCGGCGCTGCTGGCCCTGGTCCTGTGCACCCTCGTGGTCGCGCTCGCGTACCCGATAAGGCAGTACGTGTCGCAGCGCGGCGAGATCGAGGACCTGCGGCGCCAGCAGCAGGAGGCCAAGGAGCGCGTCGACAAGCTGCGCGACCAGAAGGCCCGCTGGCAGGACGACGCGTTCGCCGAGCAGCGCATCCGTGAGCGCCTGCACATGGTGATGCCGGGCGAGACCGGCTACGTGGTGCCGAGCGAGCGCACCGCCGCCGAGCGCGCCGAGCAGGGCGCGGAGGACCGCCCCTGGTACTCCAACGTCTGGGACGGCGTCGACAAGGCCGACCAGGCCGACAACTGACGAACACTGAAGGAAACACCCGAGCGATGGAAACTCCCCCGCCGCAGACCGAGCCCACCGCGCCCACGGACGCCGACATCCAGGCGTTCAAGGAGCAGCTGGGGCGCCCGCCGCGCGGCCTGCGCGCCATCGCGCACCGCTGCCCCTGCGGCAACCCGGACGTGGTCGAGACGGCCCCGCGTCTGGAGGACGGCACCCCGTTCCCGACGACGTACTACCTCACGTGCCCGCGTGCGGCGTCGGCGATCGGCACGCTCGAGGCCAACGGCGTGATGAAGGAGATGACGGAGCGGCTCCAGACGGACCCGGAGCTGGCCCGCCAGTACCGTGCGGCCCACGAGGACTACATCGCGCGCCGCGACGCCATCGAGGTCCTGGAGGGCTTCCCGAGCGCCGGCGGCATGCCCGACCGTGTGAAGTGCCTGCACGTCCTGGTCGGGCACTCGCTGGCCGCGGGCCCCGGCGTGAACCCGCTGGGCGACGAGGCGATCGCGATGCTCCCGGAGTGGTGGCGCAAGGGCGCCTGCGTCACGTCCGAGCCCACGGACTGACCTCCTTTCCCCCACCCCGCCCCTTCCCGAAAGTCCTCAATCGCCGGACGGGCTCGAAGTACTAGTCCCGCCGGACGGGCTCGGGGTCCGGTCCTGCTGGACGGGCTCGGGGTCCGGTCCTGCTGGACGGGTTCGGGGTCCGGTCCTGCCGGGCGGGTTCGGGGTCCGGTCCTGCTGGACGGGCTCGCAGTTCAGTCCCGCCGGACGGGCTCGGAGTTCAGTTCTGCCGGGCGGGTTCGGGGTCCGGTCCTGCCGGGCGGGTTCGGGGTCCGGTCCTGCTGGACGGGTTCGGGGTCCGGTCCTGCTGGACGGGCTCGCAGTTCAGTCCCGCCGGACGGGCTCGGAGCTCAGTCCTTCCGGACGGGCTCGGAGTTCAGTCCCGCCGGACGGGCCGCCTCAATCGTCGGCGGGGCTTGAAAGATCGAGCCCCGCTCTTGGGCGAGAGGCCGTGGGGGTCCGGGGGCGGAGCCCCCGGGGACGGGACGGGAAGGGGCGGCGGGGGCGAATCCATGTATCACCATCACCACGACGACGATCACAGGAGACCACCGCCATGACCAGGGTCGCCGCCATCGACTGCGGTACCAACAGCATCCGGCTGCTCGTCGCGGACGCGAATCCGGAGACCGGTGAACTCGTCGACCTCGACCGTCGGATGACGATCGTCCGGCTCGGCCAGGGCGTCGACAAGACGGGCCGGCTCGCGCCGGAGGCGCTGGAGCGGACGTTCGCGGCGTGCCGCGAGTACGCCGAGGTCATCAAGGAGCACGGCGCCGAAAAGCTCCGCTTCGTGGCGACGTCGGCGTCCCGCGACGCCGAGAACCGCGAGGACTTCGTGCGCGGCGTCCTCAACATCCTGGGCGTCGAGCCCGAGGTCATCACCGGTGACCAGGAGGCGACGTTCTCCTTCACGGGTGCGACGAAGGAACTCACCGGCCGCGCCGACCTGGACAAGCCGTACCTCGTCGTCGACATCGGCGGCGGCTCCACCGAGTTCGTCGTCGGCGACGACTCCGTGCGCGCCGCGCGCTCCGTGGACATCGGCTGCGTACGGATGACGGAGCGCCACCTCGTCGCCGAGGACGGCACGGTCTCCGACCCGCCGACCCCGGCGCAGGTCGAGGCGATCCGCCAGGACATCGCCGAGGCCCTCGACCTGGTCAACCAGACGGTGCCGCTGACCGAGGCCCGCACGCTGGTGGGCCTCGCGGGCTCGGTCGCGACCGTGTCCGCGCTGGCGCTCGGCCTGAGCGAGTACGACTCGACGGCGATCCACCACTCCCGGATCTCCTTCGACAAGGTCGCCGAGCTGACCGACTGGCTGCTGGAGTCCACGCACGACCAGCGCGCCCTGAAGCCGGTCATCCACCCCGGCCGGGTCGATGTCATCGCCTCTGGCGCGCTCGTGCTGCGCCTCATCATGGAGTGGACCGGAGCGCGCGAGGTGGTCGTGAGCGAGCACGACATCCTCGACGGGATCGCCTGGTCCGTCGCCTGATTTCCAGGGCGATTCGCGTCTCTCCTGAGCGCCCCGCACAGCGTCTGAGCGCCGTGCGGGGCGCTTCTGGCACCCCGCCACGACACGCTGTCGGGAAAGTTCGTGAACTTCTTCACAAGGAAATCGGCCCACTTGGTGGCTGTTACGCACTCCCGGGCCCGTTCGGGGGCTCGCGGGGGCGCAAGCGCGGGTCGCACGTGAGGTTGCCGCAGTGTTGCGAGCCGGTTGCGGACCGAAGTGGTCCAGTACCGCCAAATGCCCACTGTGGCTGCTCAAGAGGGGTGAGCAACGTCTGGGGCGGTGCCGTGGTTCCCCCGGAGTGTCATGACATGGGTCACGTGGGCGGCGCAGTGTAGCAGAGCCCCCCTACAAGCTTGTGAAGGGGCGCACGAGCACCCCCCGCCAGACGGGTGGATACTCGATGGCATGAGCACCACGGAGCGTCCCAGGATCCTCATTGTCGGGGGTGGGTACGTAGGCCTGTACGCGGCGCGGCGCATTCTCAAGAAGATGCGCTACGGCGAAGCGACCGTCACGGTCGTGGACCCGCGCTCGTACATGACGTACCAGCCCTTCCTCCCCGAGACCGCCGCCGGCAGCATCTCGCCGCGCAACGTCGTCGTCCCCATGCGACGCGCTGTGCCGGGCGCCGAGATTCTCACCGGCCGCGTCACCTCCATCGACCAGGACCGCAAGGTCGCCTCCGTCGCGCCGATCGTCGGCGAGGCGTACGAGGTTCCCTTCGACTACCTGGTGATCGCGCTCGGCGCGGTCTCCCGCACCTTCCCGACGCCGGGCCTCGCCGAGGCCGGTATCGGTATGAAGGGTGTCGAGGAGGCCGTCGGCCTGCGCAACCACGTTCTCGAGCAGCTCGACAAGGCCGAGTCGACCACGGACGAGGAGATCCGCCGCAAGGCGCTCACCTTCGTCTTCGTCGGCGGTGGCTTCGCGGGCGCCGAGACCATCGGTGAGGTCGAGGACCTGGCGCGCGACGCGGCCAAGTTCTACAAGAACGTGAAGCGCGAGGACATGCGCTTCGTGCTCGTCGACGCCGCCGACAAGGTGCTGCCCGAGGTCGGTCCCGACCTGGGCCTGTACGGCAAGAAGCACCTGGAGTCCCGCGGTATCGAGGTCTACCTCGGCACCACGATGCCGTCCTGCGTCGACGGCCACGTCGTCCTCAGCAACGGCCTCGAGGTCGACTCCAACACCATCGTGTGGACCGCGGGCGTCAAGCCGAACCCGGCGCTCTCCCGCTTCGGTCTGCCGCTCGGCCCGCGTGGCCACGTGGACACCCAGGCCACCCTCCAGGTCGCCGGCAGCGACTACATCTGGGCCGCGGGCGACAACGCCCAGGTTCCGGACCTCGTCGGTCGCGCCAACGGCAACCCGAACGCCTGGTGCCCGCCGAACGCCCAGCACGCGATGCGCCAGGCCAAGGTCCTCGGCGACAACGTGGTCTCGGGCATGCGGGGCTTCCCGCAGGGCGAGTACAAGCACGCCAACAAGGGTGCGGTGGCCGGTCTCGGCCTCCACAAGGGCGTCGCGATGATCGTCATGGGCAAGATGAAGATCAAGCTCAAGGGTCGTCTCGCCTGGTACATGCACCGTGGCTACCACGGGCTCGCCATGCCGACGTACAACCGCAAGATCCGTGTGATCGCCGAGTGGACGATCAACATGTTCCAGAAGCGCGACATCACCGCGCTCGGCGCCCTGGAGACTCCGCGCGAGGAGTTCTACGAGGCCGCCAAGCCGGCTCCGAAGCCCGCGGCCGAGGCGCCGAAGGCGGAGGAGAAGAAGGACAGCAAGGTCGAGGAGAAGGCCAAGGCCTCCTGACCTGCGGTTAGCTCAGCCCGAAGGGGTCGTCCGCCATCCGTGGTGCGGGCGGCCCCTTCGGCGTTCCCGCACCGGTATACGTGGTGGCTACAAGTATTTTGCCGTTCCGTGACTCGGTAACGGGACTGCGCAGGCGCCCTGTCGGTGTTTACGTGGTGTTGAACCGTTCCGGGATTTCCGAGAATCGTCTCGTCACGGAGGTGTCCGCCATGCAGAACGCCGCACAGCGGCTGAAGGATCTCGCCGAGAAGTTGTTCGGCGTCGAACTCCCGGTGCGCCTGCGCGCCTGGGACGGCTCGGAGGCGGGCCCTCCGGACGCCCCCGTGCTCATCGTCCGCAACCGTCGCGCGCTGCGCCGACTGATCTGGAAGCCGGGAGAGTTGGGCCTCGCCAGGGCCTGGGTGGCGGGCGACCTGGACGTGGAGGGCGACCTGTACGCGGCCCTCGACCGGATGGCCGGCCTCATCTGGGAGCGGGACCCCGACGAGGACGCCGAGGGCTCCAGGAGCCTCGTGCAGGCCCTCAAGGACCCCGAGGTGCGCGCCGCGGCCAAGGAGCTGGTGAAGCTCGCCGGCACCCCGCTGCCGCCCGCCCCGCCGCCCGAGGAGATGCGCAGGGGTGGCCGTCTCCACCTGCACACCAAGGGCAGCGACAAGCAGGCCATCAGCCACCACTACGACGTGGGCAACGACTTCTACGAGCTGGTCCTCGGCCCGTCCATGGTCTACTCCTGCGCCTACTGGGAGTCGCCCGAGTCCGGTCTCGAAGCGGCCCAGCGCGACAAGCTGGAGCTGATCTCCCGCAAGCTGGCGCTGAAGCCCGGCATGCGGCTGCTCGACGTGGGCTGCGGCTGGGGCTCCATGGCGATCCACGCCGCGCGCGAGCACGGGGTGAGCGTCGTGGGTGTCACGCTCTCCCAGGAGCAGGCCGCGTACGCCAGGAAGCGGGTCGCCGACGAGGGTCTGACCGACCGCGTCGAGATCCGCGTCCAGGACTACCGCGACGTGCGCGACGGCCCGTACGACGCGATCTCGTCCATCGGCATGGCCGAGCACGTGGGCGCCGAGCGGTACCTGGAGTACGCGTCCGACGTGTACGCCCTCCTCAAGCCCGGCGGCCGGCTCCTCAACCACCAGATCGCGCGGCGGCCGCAGCGGGACGAGTCGGCGTACGAGGTCGACGAGTTCATCGACGCGTACGTCTTCCCGGACGGGGAGCTCGCGCCGGTCGGCTCCACCGCGGGCCTTCTCGAGCGGGCCGGGTTCGAGGTGCGGGACGTCGAGGCGATCCGCGAGCACTACGCGCTCACGCTGCGCCAGTGGGTCAGGAACCTGGAGGCCCGCTGGGCCGAGGCCCTGAGGCTGGTGAGCCCCGGCAGGGCCCGGGTCTGGCGGCTCTACATGGCGGCCTCGGCGCTCAGCTTCGAACGCAACCGCATCGGGGTCAACCAGATCCTCGCGGTGCGGACACCGGAGAGCGGGGCGTCCGGGGTCCCGCTGCGGGCGCGCACCTGGAACATCGTCAGCTAGGGCCTGTCGTTCCCGTACGCGCGTCGGGGGGGCGAAGCCCCAGGGGGGGGGCCCCCCGGGAGGATAAAACCCAACCCGAAGACGGCCAGTTGGGGTGGTGCCAGGTGTGGGGGGGGCCCCCGGGGGGCGGGCCCCCCACTTCCCCCGGACGTCCTCAGACCGGGCGGACGCCGCTCAGCGCGCCGTGCGGGTCGAGGACGTACTTACGGCTCGCGCCCTGGTCGAACTCCGCGTAGCCGCGCGGCGCGTCCTCGATGCCGATCACGGTCGCGTTGACGGCCTTCGCGATGTGCACGCGCTCGTGCAGGATCGCCATCATCAGGCCCCGGTGGTACTGCATCACCGGGCACTGCCCCGTCGTGAACTGGTGACTCTTCGCCCAGCCGAGACCGAGCCGCACCTTCAGCGTCCCGGTGCGCGCGTCCTGGTCGACGCCGCCCGGATCGTCGGTGACGTAGAGGCCGGGGATGCCGAGCGCGCCACCGGCCGCCGTGAGCCCCATGAGCGAGTTGAGGACCGTGGCCGGCGCCTCGGGCGCGTCCGGGCCGTGCGCGCGGGCCTCGAAGCCGACCGCGTCCACCGCCGCGTCCACCTCGGGAACCCCGAGTATCTCGGCGACCTGCTCCTCCACGGTGCCGCGCGTGAGGTCGACCGTCTCGCAGCCGAAGCTCCGTGCCTGCGCGAGCCGTTCGGCGTTCATGTCGCCGACGATCACGACGGCCGCGCCCAGCAGATGCGCCGACGCCGCCGCCGCGAGCCCGACGGGCCCGGCCCCGGCCACGTACACTGTCGAACCGACCTTCGTGCCCGCCGTCACCGCACCGTGGAAGCCGGTCGGGAAGATGTCGGAGAGCATCGTCAGGTCGAGGAGCTTCTCGCGCGCCTGGTCGGCGTCGGGGAAGCGCAGCGCGTTGAAGTCCGCGTAGGGGATCATCGCGTACTCGGCCTGGCCGCCGACCCAGCCGCCCATGTCGACATAGCCGTAAGCCGCCCCGGGTCGTGCCGGGTTGACGTTCAGGCAGATGCCGGTCTTGCGCTCCTTGCAGTTGCGGCAGCGCCCGCACGCGATGTTGAACGGCACGGAGACGATGTCACCGACGTCCAGGAACTCGACGTCCGGGCCCTTCTCCACGATCTCGCCGGTGATCTCGTGGCCCAGGACGAGGCCCTCGGGCGCCGTGGTGCGGCCGCGCACCATGTGCTGGTCGCTGCCGCAGATGTTGGTGGCGAGCACCTTGAGGATCACGCCGTGCCGACAGGTCCTGCCCACGTTCTGCGAGGCCACTCCGGGCCCGTCCTTCAGTTCGAGCGTCGGGTGCTCGATGGTCCTGACCTCCACCGTGCCCGGCTTGAGATATGCGACTGCCCTGTTTCCGCTCATGCCTGATCGCCGTCCCTTCGGCTCCGTGACTCGTCTACGGCGGATGCTCCGGCTGTGCGCACGGCGGAGTCTGCTACCGAAACGGCGTTCTGAGGAGCCTTCCGGCCGGAGTTGTTGAAGCCTCGACGAGCCGTCCAGTCGGCGGGGCCCGTACGGCACAGGCCGTCCAGTGAGAGGAGAGGCACAGGTCATCTACGGTGACTGGTCATGACCACGAACGACCGACCCGCAAGCTCCCCGGGCTCCTTCGCCGTCCGCGTCCCGGACGTGGACCTCGAACCCGAGCCGCTCGACCCCGCCCAGATCGTCTCCGGCGCCCCCGAGGTGACCGGCAAGGTGCTGTGGGAGTCGGCCGACGGCAAGCAGCTGCGCGGCATCTGGCAGATCACGCCCGGCGTGGTCACCGACACCGAGGCGAACGAGCTGTTCGTGGTCGTCAGTGGCCGCGCCACCGTCGCGGTCGAGGGCGGTGAGACCTTGGAGCTCGGCCCCGGCACGGCCGCCGTGCTGCGCGAGGGCGACCGCACCACGTGGACCGTGCACGAGACGCTGCGCAAGGCGTACCACATCACCCTGGGCTGACCGCGTGCGAACTGCCGCTCCCGCTACGGGCTTTGGGTGCGCCGCGTGAACAGCGCCAGCGCCCCGAGCGGGAGCAGCAGGCAGGCCGCCGCCAGGTTCAGCCAGGCGTAGCTCGCCGTCGCCACCACGATTCCCGCCGCCGCGCCGCCGATTCCCGCCGACAGGCTTGTCGTGAGGTCGGACAGGCCCTGCGCCGCGGCCCGCGCGGCCTGCGGCACGGAGTCGGTGAGCAGCGCGGAGCCCGCGACGAGCCCGGCCGACCAGCCGAGGCCCAGCAGGAACAGCGCCGCCGCGCTCTGCCCGTGGCTGCCGCCGGCGGTTCCGGCGAGCAGCGCCGCACACGCCAGCAGCCCCACCGCGAGCCCGATCACCGTGAGCCGCCCGAACCGGTCCGCGAGCCACCCCATCACCGGCGAGAACGCGTACATTCCCGCGATGTGCCCACTGATGACGAGCCCGATCAACTCGATGCCCGCCCCGTGGTGTTCGAGGTCGACCGGGGTCATCGACATGACGGACACCATCGCGGTGTGCGCCACAGCCACCGTCACCAGCGCGAGCCGGGCCCGCGGGGACGCCGACACGGCCGCAAGCCCCGCCCGTACGGAACGCGCGGCGGGCGACTGGTCCTCGGCCGGCGCCAGCGCCCGGGCGGTCAGCAGCGGGTCGGGGCGCAGCCGTATGTGCACCACGAACGCCGCTATCAGGAACACCCCGGCCGCCCAGACGAAGGGCCCCGCCTCCGCGGGTATGCCGAACCCGGACACGCTGCGGCCCGCGGGCGCCGCGATGTTCGGCCCGAGGACCGCGCCGATCGTCGTGGCCCACACGACCGTCGAGATGGCGCGGGCCCGGTGGTCGGCCTCGGCGAGGTCGGCGGCCGCGTACCGGGCCTGGAGGTTCGCGGAGGAGGCCGCCCCGAACCCCATGAGCCCGATGAGCAGCAGCGGGAAACTCCCGATCACCGCGGCGACGACGGTCACCACGGCGCCCAGCGTGCCGATCAGATAGGCCAGCACGAGCCCGGCCCGTCGCCCGCGCGCGTTCATCAGCGCCGCCAGCGGCACCGAGAGCACTGCCGTGCCCGCGACGCTCGCCGTGGACGCGAGCCCGGAGAGCGCCTCGTTGCCGCTGACCTTCTTGGCGAGCACGGCGGCAAGAGCGATCCCGGTGGCGGTGCCGAGCCCGCCGAGTATCTGCGAGGCCACGAGCACCCGCTGCGTGCGCCGCTGCAGCGCCTCGGTGTCGGGACCCGGCTCGCTGCCCGTACGTCCGAGGTCCTCGCGCGGGTCGACATCCTCCGCGCGCCCGGTGCCGTCGGCACGGTCGACGCGCTTCGCGCGCACGCCTTCCGCGGGCTCGTCCGTTCGTCGTTCGAGGCGACCCTCGTCCGCGCTCAACGCACACCCCCGCCCGGAGCAACCCCGCGGACACCGCTCGTCCGCCCCGCCCCAGGACCGTCTCAGAACAACGGCTCGGGCAACACCCCTTCCAGCGCGAGCAACTTCCGCTTCGTCTCGAGGCCGCCCCCGAAGCCGCCGATCCCGCCGTCGCGCTCCACGACCCGGTGGCACGGCACCACGACCGGCAGCGGATTCGACCCCATCGCCAGGCCCACGGCCTGCGCGGCGCCCGGCTGTCCGACCCGGTGGGCCAGATCCCCGTACCCGACGACCGCCCCGAACGGGACACCGGCGAACAGCTCGCGCAGCACCTCCCGGTTGAACCCGGTGATCAGCGACCAGTCGAGCGGCACGTCGAACTCGCGGCGCCGCCCGGCGAAGTACTCCGCGAGCTGCCGTATCACCTCGGCGAGCAGCGGTGAGTCAGGTGCCTCGACGGGCTCGGCCCCCAGCCGGGAGCCGAGCCGGTCGAGAGCCTTGTCCCGCACCGCGTCGGTGGCGTGGAAGACCACGTTCACCACACCGGCGTCCGTCGCGGCGAGCAGCAGCGGGCCGATGTCGCTGCGCACGACGGCCCACACTGCCTGCCGCGGCGCGGCGGGAGCGGTCTCGCTCGATCCAGTGGCGTTCATGCCGACCACGGTACGGCCGGGCACTGACAACGCCCGGCGGGTCAGCCTCCGATGGCCGCGCGCACCACGTCAGGGGCGTTGCTGATGATCCCGTCGACGCCGAAGCCGGCCACCTTCTGCGCCGTCTGCGCGTCGTTGACGGTCCAGGTGTAGGTCTCGAGCTGCTTGCCGTGCGGGCCCTTGAGCGCGTGCACGGCCTTGACGTAGTCCGCGGACGTCGTCGTGTGCGACGGATTGATCTGGTCGGCGAACTTGGCGTACTTGGGCAGCTCGGACACGGCGGGTGTGCCGAGGAAGCCGGTCTTGATGTCGGGGCGCCGGTCGTGCACGGTCCGTACGCTGTCGGCGTTGAAGCTCTGGATGATCAGCCGGTGCTTGACGTCCCAGGAGTCCAGCCAGCCGTCCCTGCGCAGCTGGCGCAGGATCTGGTCCTCGATGCCCGGGTACAGCTCGGGCGCCTTGATCTCCATGAGCAGCTTCTGACCGTTTCGGTCGACGCGCCGCAGGTACTCGTGGAGCGTCGGGATCCGGGTGCCCGCGTACTCGGCGCCCTTCCAGCTGCCGGCGTCCAGCCTGGCGAGCTCACTCGAGGTGAAGTCCGCCACGTTCCACGGGGAGCGGTTCGGATAGAGCTGCTCGACGTTGGTGGTGCGGGCCAGCGTGGTGTCGTGAAGCACGACCAGGACACCGTCCCTGGTGCGCTGCACGTCGTTCTCGACCCAGCTGATTCCCAGGGCGCTCGCCCTGTCGACGGCCGGGAGGGTGTTCTCGGGTGCGTACGCGGAGGCACCGCGGTGGGCGACGACCACGGTTCTGTCGTTTGCGGGGGCGGCTTGTGCGGCGGTGGGCAGGACCAGGACACCGATGACGACGGAGCCCGCCACTGAGGTCAGAGCGGCTGCTGCGCGTGCGTGCACGTGTGCTCCTCATACGTCGTGGGATCACGGACTGTACGAGATTGACAGCTGAGAGCGAACGAAAAGTAGGCGCAGGATGGTCACGAGTTGAATGGAGTCACTCAACTGCGGTCGACCCCCGTGTCGTGCCTCGGGGTTCTTTGCCGGAAAATCGTTCGGACGTTCCCGTGTGCGCTTTAATCTCTGCCTCACCCGCGGCCGCCTCGGCCGCCGCGCGCGAAGGGACGAGCTGCACATCTCACGGAAAACCAGTCGGAAGGGCTGTCACGCATGCAGGGTTCGGTCGACGGCTTCAGTTACGGGCTCGTCACCCCCGTGGTGGCGTATCTCATGGCCTGCCTCGGAGGCGCCCTGGGACTGCGCTGCACCACCAGATCCCTGCTCGTCGCCAACACCTGGCGGGTGGGTTGGCTCGCCCTGGGCTCGGCGGCGATCGGCTCCGGGATCTGGACCATGCACTTCATCGCGATGATGGGCTTCAGCGTGAAGGGCATGGCGATCCGCTACGACCCGCTGACGACGTTCGCGAGCCTCGGTGTGGCCGTCCTCATGGTCGGCATTGGCGTCTTCATCGTCGGCTACAAGGGTGCGACCGGCCCCGCCCTGTTCACCGGAGGCACCATCACGGGCCTCGGGGTGGCATCGATGCACTACCTCGGAATGGCCGGAATGCGCCTTCACGGGACAATCAGTTACAACACGTTCACCGTGGTCGCCTCCGTGATCATCGCCATGGCCGCGGCGACCGCCGCCCTGTGGGCCGCCGTCCAGGTACGGGGCATCATGTGGAGCCTCGTCGCGAGCCTGATCATGGGGCTCGCCGTCTCGGGGATGCACTACATGGCGATGGCGGGCGTCAGCGTCCACGCGCACGCCGACGCCGGCGGCGCCCTCGGAGGGGACTCGGCCGCCGCCATCCTCGGACCCATGCTGATCGGCCCGCTGAGCTTCCTCCTGCTGGCCGGGGCGGTCGTCGTATTCGACCCGATGCTGGTCACGGGCCGCCCCGACTGCCGCGACAGCCGAGCGGCCGAGGCCCGGCTCGGCACCCCCGCCCCGGCCGTCACGCGGCTGCGCCGCCCCCTGGGTCGCACCTCGCGCACGCCGCAGGACCGGTGACCCGGAGCCCGCCCCGGAACCCCTGAAGGCCGGGCCCGACAGTGGTTCGGGCCCGGTTGTCAGTGGTGGGTCGTACGGTTGATTCCATGCGGCCCGTATCCAAGATCGAACGCACGGTGGCGCCCTTCGAGGTCGTCAGCCCGTACCAGCCCAGCGGTGACCAGCCCGCGGCCATCGCCGAGCTGGAGAAGCGCGTCTCCGGGGGCGAGAAGGACGTCGTCCTGCTCGGCGCGACCGGCACCGGCAAGTCCGCCACCACCGCGTGGATGATCGAAAAGCTCCAGCGCCCCACGCTCGTGATGGCGCCGAACAAGACGCTGGCCGCCCAGCTGGCCAACGAGTTCCGCGAGCTGCTGCCGAACAACGCGGTCGAGTACTTCGTCTCGTACTACGACTACTACCAACCCGAGGCGTACGTTCCGCAGTCGGACACGTACATCGAGAAGGACTCCTCGATCAACGAGGAGGTGGAGCGCCTGCGCCACTCCGCGACGAACTCGCTGCTGACCCGCAGGGACGTCGTCGTGGTCGCCTCCGTCTCCTGCATCTACGGCCTGGGCACCCCGCAGGAGTACGTGGACCGCATGGTCCCCCTGAAGGTCGGGGACGAGATCGACCGGGACGACCTGCTGCGCCGCTTCGTGGACATCCAGTACACGCGCAACGACGTGGCGTTCCAGCGCGGCACCTTCCGGGTGCGCGGCGACACCATCGAGATCTTCCCCGTCTACGAAGAGCTCGCGGTCCGCATCGAGATGTTCGGCGACGAGATCGAGTCGCTGTCCACGCTGCACCCACTCACCGGCGAGGTCATCAGCGACGACGACTCGCTGTACATCTTCCCGGCGACCCACTACGTGGCGGGCCCCGAGCGCCTGGAGCGCGCGGCGAACGACATCGAGAAGGAGCTGGAGGAGCGTCTCGCCGAGCTGGAGAAGCAGGGCAAGATGCTCGAGGCCCAGCGCCTTCGCATGCGGACCACGTACGACCTGGAGATGCTCCGCCAGATCGGCTCCTGCTCCGGCGTCGAGAACTACTCGATGCACTTCGACGGCCGCGAGCCCGGCTCCCCGCCGAACACGCTGCTCGACTACTTCCCGGACGACTTCCTGCTCGTGATCGACGAGTCGCACGTCACCGTGCCGCAGATCGGCGCCATGTACGAGGGCGACGCCTCCCGCAAGCGCACCCTCGTGGACCACGGCTTCCGCCTGCCCTCCGCGCTCGACAACCGCCCGCTGAAGTGGGAGGAGTTCCAGGAGCGCATCGGCCAGACCGTCTATCTGTCGGCGACCCCCGGCAACTACGAGCTCTCGCGCGCGGACGGTCACGTCGAGCAGATCATCCGCCCCACCGGGCTCGTCGACCCCGAGGTCGTCGTGAAGCCCACCGAGGGCCAGATCGACGACCTGGTGCACGAGATCCGTACGCGCACGGAGAAGGACGAGCGCGTCCTGGTCACCACGCTCACGAAGAAGATGGCCGAGGACCTCACCGACTACTTCATCGAGCTCGGCATCCAGGTCCGCTATCTGCACAGCGACGTCGACACCCTGCGCCGCGTCGAGCTGCTGCGCGAGCTGCGCGCGGGCGAGTTCGACGTCCTGGTCGGCATCAACCTGCTGCGTGAGGGCCTCGACCTGCCCGAGGTCTCCCTGGTGGCGATCCTCGACGCCGACAAGGAGGGCTTCCTGCGCTCCGGCACCTCGCTGATCCAGACGATCGGCCGTGCGGCGCGAAACGTCTCGGGCCAGGTCCACATGTACGCGGACAAGATCACCCCGGCGATGGAGAAGGCCATCGACGAGACCAACCGCCGCCGCGAGAAGCAGGTCGCGTACAACGAGGCGAACGGGATCGACCCCCAGCCCCTCCGGAAGAAGATCAACGACATCGTGGCGTCCATCGCGCGCGAGGACGTCGACACGGAGGCGCTGCTCGGCACCGGATACCGCAAGGGCGGCAAGGACGGAAAGGGTGCCAAGGCCCCCGTGCCCTCGGCCGGGAAGGCGGAGAAGGCACCGGCCAAGAAGAAGCGCGGCAAGGCGGAGGAGACGGTTCCCACCGACCGTCCCGCGGCCGAGCTGTCCGGGCAGATCGAGGAGATGACCGAGCGGATGCGGGCGGCCGCCGCCGACCTGCAGTTCGAGGTCGCGGCACGGCTGCGCGACGAGGTGTCGGAGATGAAGAAGGAACTGCGGCAGATGAAGGAGGCAGGCATCGCCTGACCTGCCACGACGGGCGGGGTGCCGGGGGCGTGTTGCAAGACCGCCACAAAACCCCGCCCGCGGTGGCGGCGCTGTCAGTGCCGCCCTCTAGGGTTTGGGCCAACCGCGCACTTGGCGCGGCAACAGGGGACGGTTCGAGAGGGGACAGGGCGTGGGCATCGACTTGACCAAGGGTCAGGC
The DNA here is from genome assembly GCF_042730865.1 of Streptomyces sp. NPDC059897. NCBI lineage: Bacteria > Bacillati > Actinomycetota > Actinomycetes > Kitasatosporales > Streptomycetaceae > Streptomyces > Streptomyces sp. NPDC059897. Next base: position 27,122 of record NZ_JBHWKQ010000059.1, read on the forward strand.
CATCAGCCTGGAGAAGCAGGGCGGGGGCACCCTCACCGCCGTACGGATGGGACTCGGCTGGCAGGCGGCCCCTCGGCGCGGCCTGTTCGGCACCCGCACGCGCGAGGTCGACCTCGACGCGTCGGCGGTCCTCTTCGCCGACAAGCAGCCCGTCGACGTGGTCTTCTTCCGCCACCTCGTCAGCGACGACGGCTCGGTGCGGCACACCGGTGACAATCTGGTCGGCGGCGCGGGCCAGGGTGGCGACGACGAGTCGATCGTCGTCGACCTGCAGCGCGTCCCGGTCCACATCGACCAGATCGTCTTCACGGTCAACTCCTTCACGGGACAGACCTTCCAAGAGGTGCAGAACGCGTTCTGCCGCCTGGTCGACGAGACGACGGGCGAGGAGCTCGCCCGCTACACGCTGGACGGCGGCGGAAAGTACACGGCGCAGATCATGGCGAAGGTGCACAGGGACGGCGCGGGCTGGAAGATGACGGCGCTGGGAGAAGCGGCCCAGGGGCGCACCTTCCAGGACCTGATGCCCTCGATCCTGCCCAGCCTGTAGCGGGCCCACCATGGCGGCCGAACTGGTGAGGGGGCAGAACCACCCCCTCACCCAGACCCGTCTGGAGATCCGGGTGTCGGCCGGCCGCCCGGTCGTCGCGGGCGCCACGCTCGCCGACGACCGGGGCGCCGTGCGCGGCGCGGACCGGATCGTCCACCCCGGCGCGCCCGCGCTGCCGGGCCTCGAAGTGCCGCGCCGGGCCGCGGCCGACCATCTCCTGGCCGTCGACCTGGAGGCGATGCCTCAGGACGTGCACCGCGTCACCGTGCTGCTCGCGCTGCCCGTGAGCGACGGCGGCCAGGACCGGTTCGGCGCCGCGGCGGCCCCGTTCCTCGCCGTCAGCGGGCCGGACGGCACGGAGGAGGCCAGCTACACGATCACCGACCTCGACACGGAGTCGGCCGTCGTCGCCCTGGAGCTCTACCGCAGGCACAGCGCCTGGAAGGTGCGCGCCGTCGGCCAGGGCTACGCCGAAGGCCTCGCCGCGCTCCTCGCCGATCAGGGCCTGCCGGACGCGCAGGCCCTCGCGGGCGCCATCCACGACGCGGTCGCCCACGGCGACGACCGCGCTCCGGCGCCCGCGCCGCGTGCCCCGGAGACCCGTGCCCGGGAGCCCCGTGCTCCGGAGCCCTGCACGCCGGAGACCGTGGACGGGGCGCACGTCCGCGCGGCGGCCACCGCGGGCCACGCGGCCGGGGCCCTGCCTCCGGCCGCCCCCACGACGCCCACCCCGGCGCCGGGCGGACCCATCGACTACACGCACCCCGGCCGCCAGGACCGCGCTCCGTCCGCGCCCGCGCAACAGCCCGCGGCGCCGGTCGCCGGGGACGCGACGGGCTGGTCCCTGGAGGAGCGGCTCTACAACCAGGTGTGGGGCATGTTCGAGGACCTGGCCCGCACCACGGCCGCGTACCGCGGCGCCGTCGAGTTCGCGGACTCCCGCATGGAGCGCGAGCTCGACGGGGCGCTGGCCGACTCCGCCGACCCGCGCGGCCGCCTCGACGGCCAGGGCGACACCGCGCGCGAGGCCGCCCGCTCCAGGCACGCCGCCCTGGTCGACCGGGCCAGAGAAGCGCTCGACCGGGACCTGGCGCAGCTCGCCGCCGAGGCCGAGACCGTCGAGCCCGCGCTCCCGGCGGCGTACGCGGGCTGGGACAGCCCCTGCTGGCACGCCTACCGCAGCCCCCTGGAGAACCCCATGGCGGTCCGTCTCGGCGAGCTGAGCCTGCCCGAGAGCCGGAGCGCGGGGCTGCGCATCCCGATGCTCGTACGGCTGCCGCTGGAGCGCGGACTGTGGATCGACGCGGGGCCCTCCGCGGCCGACAGCCTCACCGACGCCGACGCACTACGCGCGCGTGCCGCCCACACCGCCGTCCTCCATGCGACCCGGCTGCTCGCGGCCCATCCCGCGGGCGGGTTCAGCGTGCACGTCATCGACCCGGCGGGCACCGCGGCGGGCGCACTCGCCCCGCTCGTGGACGCGGGCGTGCTCGCCGGACCGCCGGCCAGGGGAGCGGCGGGGGTCGCGGACACACTGACGCGGCTGACCGAGCGCGTCGACCTCGTGCAGATGGCGGTCCGCGCGGGCGCGACCGACGCGCTGCCGCCGGACCTGGACGTCGCCGAGCAGCTCCTGATCGTGCACGACTTCCCGCACGGCTTCGACGACCGGGCCGTCACCCGGCTGCGCTATCTCGCGGACGAGGGGCCGGCGGTCGGCGTGCACCTGATGCTCGTGGCCGACCGGGAGGACGCCGCCGAGTACGGACCGCTGCTCGACCCCCTGTGGCGCGCCCTGCTGCGCCTCACCCCCGTACCCGACGATCACCTGGCGGACCCCTGGGTGGGCCACGCATGGACGTATGAGCCGTCGACGATCCCGCCGGGCAGCGGAATCCTGCGGCACGTGCTCGCGGAAGTGGCGGAAGCCCGTCGGAAAAGGAGTCCTTGACCTGCGGACTTGGTGACTCCTTTACCTTCCCCTTTACCTTTCATGGGTGTTTCGAGTACGCTCCTTGACGCGGAGGGGAGTACTCCAACGCGGCGTTCCCGTCAGTACGGACGACAGGCCAGAAGGCATCGATCCCGGGGCGCCGGCCCGAGACGCGCCAAGGCGCTCGGGTGGAAGAGACCTCCGGCAGCGACGACGCTGATCAGTAGCCGTACGACGCCGGAGGCGCAGTAGTGGACGTATCAATGACTGTGTGGGTGCTGACCGTTCTCGGTCTGTGCGCCCTCATCGCGGTCGACTTCTTCATCGGGCGCAAGCCCCACGACGTGTCGATCAAGGAAGCGGGCATCTGGACGATCGTCTGGATCGTGCTCGCCGCGCTGTTCGGCGTCGGCGTGATGATCTGGGGGAGCAGCCAGGCAGGCGGCGAGTTCTTCGCGGGCTTCATCACCGAGAAGTCGCTCAGTGTGGACAACCTCTTCGTCTTCATCCTGATCATGGCGAAGTTCTCGGTCCCGACCCAGCTGCAGCAGCGCGTGCTGCTGTTCGGTGTGCTGATCGCACTCGTGCTGCGAGCGATCTTCATCGCGGCCGGCGCGGCGATCATCTCCAGCTTCTCGTGGGTGTTCTACCTCTTCGGCGCCTTCCTCCTCTACACCGCCTGGAAGCTCATCAAGGAGGCCATGGCGGACGAGGAAGAGGAGGAGTTCGAGGAGAACCGGATCCTCAAGTCGATCGAGAAGAAGTTCGGCGTCGCGGACCGGTACCACGGCACGAAGCTCTTCATCCAGCAGCACGGCAAGAAGGTCATGACGCCGCTCCTGGTCGTCATGCTCGCCATCGGCATGACCGACGTGCTGTTCGCGATGGACTCGATCCCGGCGATCTTCGGCCTGACCCAGGACCCGTACATCGTCTTCACGGCCAACGCGTTCGCCCTGATGGGTCTGCGGCAGCTGTACTTCCTCATCGGCGGACTGCTCAAGAAGCTGGTGCACCTCAGCTACGGCCTGTCGGTGATCCTCGGATTCATCGGCGTGAAGCTGATCCTGCACGCGCTGCACGAGTCCGGGGTGCACGTACCGGAGATCTCCATCCCGGTCTCGCTCTCCGTCATCTGCGGCGTCCTGATCATCACGACGATCACCAGCCTCATCGCCTCGAAGAAGCAGGCCGAGAAGGACGCGGCCGAGGCGGCTAAGAAGGACAGCATCGAGGCCTGACGGCGTCGGGCGTAGGAATTACCAGCACCGGGAGCGGTGCGCGGCCGATTGCCGCGTGCCCCTCCCGGTGCTTCTTTGTGCCCTGAGCGCGTCCCGCGGGGGCGCGAGGGCACGACGGGGGAGGACCCCATGAAGTTCGTCCAGATCATCGACTTCGAGTCCCAGCGCTTCGGCGAGATGCGGGAGCTGCTGGAGGCCTTCGAGCAGCGGATGCAGGGCACCCCGGGCGGCCCCACGCACCGGATGATGCTCAAGGACCGGGACACCACGGGCCGCTATCTCGCGGTGATCGAGTTCGAGTCCTACGAGGACGCGATGCGCAGCAACGAACACCCCGAGGTGGCCGAGCTCAACAAGCAGCTCTCGGCCCTGTGCACCCGCCCGCCGGCCTTCACCAACTGCGACCTGAAGGACGCGCGCGAGCTCAAGTGACGTACGCGCGCGGCGCCCCGCGTCCGCCGGGCGCCGCCGCCCGCGAAGTCGCGCCCCCGCCCCGCCACGGGCACCATCGATGAATGATCACCAGAGTGCGGGCGCTGAGTACGCAGTGGACCGTGGTGGTGCCGCTGGTCGCGATCGTGCTGCTCGCGTTCACCTGGGGGCGCGATCTGCCCGGTGCCGTGGTCGCCGTTGTCGCGGTGGTCCTCGCGGTCTCCGTGCTCGCGGCCGTGCACCACGCGGAAGTCGTCGCCCACCGGGTCGGCGAACCCTTCGGCTCGCTCGTGCTCGCCGTGGCCGTGACGATCATCGAGGTCGCGCTCATCGTCACCTTGATGGCCGACGGCGGGCCCAAGAGCTCGACGCTCGCCCGCGACACCGTGTTCGCCGCCGTCATGATCACCTGCAACGGCATCGTCGGCGTGAGCCTGCTCGCGGCCGCGCTGCGGCACCGTGTGGCGGTCTTCCAGTCCGAGGGCACCGGGGGAGCCCTCGCCACCGTGGCCACGCTCGCGACGCTCTGCCTGGTCCTGCCGACCTTCACCACCAGCAAGCTCGGCCCTGAGTTCTCCACCTCGCAGCTGGTCTTCTCGGCGGTCGCCGCGCTCGTCCTGTACGGGCTCTTCGTCGCGACACAGACCGTCCGCCACCGCGACTACTTCCTGCCGATCACCAAGCACGGCGAGGTGATCGACGCCGACGACCACGCCGACGTGCCGAGCACCCGGACCGCCCTGTTCAGCCTCGGCCTGCTGGCGGTCGCCCTGGTCGCCGTCGTCGGGCTCACCAAGGGCGTCTCGAAGACGATCGAGCAGGGGGTGGAGGCGGCCGGCATGCCGCAGGCGGTGGTCGGCGTGATCATCGCGCTGCTCGTGCTGTTGCCCGAGACCATCGCGGCGCTCCGCGCGGCCCGCAGGGACCGGGTGCAGACCAGCCTCAACCTCGCGCTCGGCTCGTCCATGGCCAGCATCGGCCTCACGGTGCCCGCCGTCGCCATCGCCTCGTACTGGCTGACCGGGCCGCTCGTCCTCGGGCTCGGCGCCACCCACATGGTGCTGCTCGCGCTGACCATGGTGGTCGCGACCCTCACCATCGTCCCGGGCCGTGCCACACCGCTGCAGGGCGGCGTCCATCTGGTGATCCTCGCCGCGTACATCGAACTCGCCGTCACGCCCTGACCGCCCTCCGAACACCCCCTTCGGGCGGTGGCGGCGCCGTGATAGACCCTCAAGGAGCAAACGCTCTTCTACGGAGGTCCCTCGTGCCGCGCACGCTCGCCAACGCCCCGATCATGGTTCTCAACGGCCCGAACCTGAACCTGCTCGGCAAGCGCCAGCCGGAGATCTACGGCCGCGACACCCTCGCCGACGTCGAGGCCCTGTGCGTGAAGGCGGCCACCGCGCACGGCGCCACCGTGGACTTCCGGCAGTCCAACCACGAGGGCGAGCTCGTCGACTGGATCCACGAGGCGCGCGAGAACCACGTCGGCATCGTGATCAACCCGGCCGCCTACTCGCACACGTCCGTGGCGATCCTGGACGCGCTCAACACCTGCGACGGCATGCCGGTGGTGGAGGTCCACATCTCCAACATCCACCAGCGCGAGGAGTTCAGGCACCACTCCTACGTGTCGCTGCGCGCCGACGGCGTGATCGCCGGATGCGGCGTGCAGGGCTACGCGTTCGGCGTGGAGCGGGTGGCGGCGCTCGCCGCGCCGGGGACGGCGCAGGCGTAAAAACGCTGCCTATAGGCGGGCCGAAACGAAACGGCCCACCAAAGAGGTCACCAGCCCCGCTCGCGCCACTCCTGGAGGTGGGGGCGCTCGGCGCCCAGCGTCGTGTCGCCCCCGTGGCCCGGGTAGACCCACGTCTCGTCCGGGAGCGTGCCGAAGATCTTGGTCTCCACGTCCTCGATGAGGCTCGCGAAGGCCTCGGGGTCCTTCCACGTGTTGCCCACGCCGCCCGGGAACAGGCAGTCACCGGTGAAGACGTGCGGGTGACCGTGCGGGTCGTCGTAGACCAGGGCGATCGAACCGGGCGTGTGGCCGACCAGGTGGCGGGCGGTGAGCGTGATCCGGCCGAACTCGATGGTCTCCCCGTCGGCGACGGCCACGTCCGTCGCCACCGGGATCCCCTCGACGTCCTCGCGCCCCGCGTACGTGCGCGCGCCGGTCGCCTCGACGACCTCCTGGAGGGCCTGCCAGTGGTCGCCGTGCCGGTGCGTGGTGACGACGGCCGCGATGCCGTCCGTACCGATGAGGCCCAGCAGCGTCTGCGCTTCGTTCGCCGCGTCGATCAGGAGCTGCTGATCGGTCGCGCGGCAGCGCAACAGGTAGGCGTTGTTGTCCATCGGTCCGACCGCGACCTTGGAGATCATCAGATCCCGCAGCTCGTGCACATCCGCCGGGCCGCCGACCTTCACGCTTCCGCTGTACGTCATGGATTCAGCCTATAGCGGGGGCAGGTCCGGCAGGGAGCCCCGGTCGACGGTGAGGGCGCCGCCGTCCCTGCGGCCCGCGAGCCAGCCCAGGAGGTCCGCCTGGCGGCCCTTGACGACGATGCCGAGGGGCGGCAGGGGGGCGCCGTCCTTGATCTCGTCCATGGTGAGCGTCTGCACGGCCCCCGTGGAGATCATCCGGCCGTCGTCCTGCTTGATCAGCAGGGGCGGCAGGCCCGGGTGGTCGCGGAACCGCTTCGCGAGGAAGTTGATCTCCCGCTGGGTGAACTCGGCCGAGAGGTCCTCCAGTTCGTAGCCGATCCCGAGGTCCACGTGGTGCAGCTCGATCTCGATCCAGCGCCGGAACGGCACGTTCGAGGCAAGGTCCTTCACGCCGTTGCGCAGCTCCACGGTGCGCGCCCAGTCGGCGTCCTCGGCGCCCAGGCGCTGGAAGCGCTCCGCGCTCTCCTGCACGTCGCCGAGCTGCTCGCGAAGGCCGCGCGGGGCGTCCCGGTCGATGTCGGCGTCCCGGACCTGGGCGCTCGCGTACATGGGGCGGCCCTCGAGGACGTTGACGAGCGCGTCCGCGTTGCGGGCCAGGTGGGCGAGAACGTGCCCGCGGCTCCACCCCGGAAGCCGTGAAGGACCGGCCACGGCGGCGTTGTCCAGGGTGCCGACCGCGGCGAGCAGCCGGTCGGTCGCTTCGCGTACTGACGCCAGGTCGCGCACATGATCACTCATGGCGCCGACGATAGCCCCGCGACACGTTCGGGTGAAGGTGGCCTACGATCCGCATGAATCGAATGTACGTGCTATATGGTCGAGGGCGGCGTCGGGCATCCTGGAAGTTCCGCGGGGCCCAGTTTGTTACCAAGCAGGGAATCCGACCGGCGTTGTCAGTGGCTCCCTCTAGTCTTCGAAGGACAGCCTTCCAAGGGCCGCTCCGCCTCGATCGCGGCGTGAGCGCCCTCGAAGCCAGACCTGGAGAGACGGGGGCCCGCCCCTGTCACTTATCTCAAGAAAGGTGCGGACCGGCGTGGCCGACCGTCTCATCGTCCGTGGCGCGCGCGAGCACAATCTTCGGAATGTCTCGCTCGACCTCCCGCGCGACTCCCTCATCGTCTTCACCGGTCTGTCCGGCTCCGGTAAGTCCTCCCTCGCCTTCGACACGATCTTCGCCGAGGGCCAGCGCCGGTACGTCGAATCGCTGTCCTCGTACGCGCGCCAGTTCCTCGGCCAGATGGACAAGCCGGACGTCGACTTCATCGAGGGCCTCTCCCCGGCCGTCTCGATCGACCAGAAGTCGACCTCGCGCAACCCGCGCTCCACGGTCGGCACCATCACCGAGGTCTACGACTACCTGCGCCTGCTCTTCGCGCGCGTGGGCAAGCCGCACTGCCCGGAGTGCGGGCGCCCCATCGCCCGCCAGTCGCCGCAGGCCATCGTCGACAAGGTCCTGGAGCTGCCCGAGGGCAGCCGCTTCCAGGTCCTGTCGCCGCTCGTGCGCGAGCGCAAGGGCGAGTTCGTCGACCTCTTCAGCGACCTCCAGACCAAGGGCTACTCCCGCGCGCGGGTGGACGGGCAGACGATCCAGCTGTCCGAGCCGCCGACGCTGAAGAAGCAGGAGAAGCACACGATCGAGGTGGTCGTCGACCGCCTCACCGTGAAGAGCTCCGCCAAGCGCCGCCTCACCGACTCCGTGGAGACCGCGCTCGGCCTCTCCGGCGGCATGGTCGTGCTCGACTTCGTCGACCTCCCCGAGGACGACCCGGAGCGCGAGCGGATGTACTCGGAGCACCTGTACTGCACGTACGACGACCTGTCCTTCGAGGAGCTGGAGCCGCGCTCCTTCTCCTTCAACTCGCCCTTCGGCGCCTGCCCCGACTGCACCGGCATCGGTACGCGCATGGAGGTCGACCCCGAGCTGATCGTCCCCGACGAGGACAAGTCGCTCGACGAGGGCGCCATCCACCCGTGGTCGCACGGGCACACGAAGGACTACTTCGGCCGCCTCATCGGCGCCCTCGCGGACGCGCTCGGCTTCCGTACGGACATCCCCTTCGCGGGCCTGCCGCAGCGCGCCAAGAAGGCGCTCCTGAACGGGCACAAGACGCAGATCGAGGTCCGCTACCGCAACCGGTACGGGCGCGAGCGCCGCTACACGACGCCGTTCGAGGGCGCGGTCCCGTTCGTGAAGCGCCGGCACAGCGAGGCCGAGTCGGACGCGAGCCGCGAGCGCTTCGAGGGCTACATGCGCGAGGTGCCCTGCCCGACGTGTGAGGGCACGCGACTGAAGCCGCTCATCCTGGCCGTCACGATCATGGGCAAGTCGATCGCCGAGGTCTCGGCCATGTCGATCAGCGACTGCGCCGACTTCCTGAGCGAGCTGAAGCTCAACGCGCGCGACAAGAAGATCGCCGAGCGCGTCATGAAGGAGGTCAACGAGCGGCTGCGCTTCCTCGTCGACGTCGGCCTCGACTATCTGTCGCTCAACCGCGCGGCGGGCACCCTCTCCGGCGGCGAGGCCCAGCGGATCCGGCTCGCCACCCAGATCGGCTCCGGCCTGGTCGGTGTCCTGTACGTGCTGGACGAGCCGTCCATCGGCCTGCACCAGCGCGACAACCACCGGCTCATCGAGACGCTCGTGCGGCTCCGTGACATGGGCAACACGCTCATCGTGGTCGAGCACGACGAGGACACCATCAAGGTCGCCGACTGGATCGTCGACATCGGCCCCGGCGCGGGCGAGCACGGCGGCAAGGTCGTGCACAGCGGCCCGTTGAAGGAGCTGCTGGCGAACCCCGAGTCGATGACCGGCCAGTACTTGGCGGGCAAGAAGGCCATCGCGATCCCGGACATCCGGCGGCCCGCCGACCCGGCACGCCGCCTCACCGTGCACGGCGCCAAGGAGAACAACCTCCAGGACATCGACGTGTCGTTCCCGCTGGGCGTCCTGACGGCCGTCACCGGCGTCTCGGGCTCCGGCAAGTCGACGCTGGTGAACGACATCCTCTACACGCACCTGGCCAGGGAGTTGAACGGGGCGCGCTCCGTGCCGGGCCGGCACACGCGCGTGGACGGCGACGAGCTCGTGGATAAGGTTGTGCACGTCGACCAGTCGCCCATCGGCCGCACGCCCCGGTCGAACCCGGCGACGTACACCGGAGTCTTCGACAACGTCCGCAAGCTGTTCGCCGAGACGACCGAGGCGAAGGTCCGCGGCTATCTGCCGGGGCGCTTCTCCTTCAACGTCAAGGGCGGCCGCTGCGAGAACTGCTCCGGCGACGGCACCATCAAGATCGAGATGAACTTCCTGCCGGACGTGTACGTCCCGTGCGAGGTCTGCCACGGCGCGCGGTACAACCGGGAGACCCTTGAGGTCCACTACAAGGGCAAGTCCATCTCCGAGGTCCTGGACATGCCGATCGAGGAGGCGCACACCTTCTTCGAGGCCGTCCCGGCGATCGCCCGCCACCTCAAGACGCTCAACGACGTGGGCCTCGGCTACGTCCGGCTCGGGCAGCCCGCGCCGACGCTCTCCGGTGGTGAGGCGCAGCGCGTGAAGCTCGCCAGCGAGCTGCAGAAGCGTTCCACGGGCCGCACGGTGTACGTGCTCGACGAGCCGACCACGGGTCTGCACTTCGAGGACATCAGCAAGCTCATCACCGTGCTGTCCGGGCTCGTCGACAAGGGCAACTCGGTCATCGTCATCGAGCACAACCTCGACGTCATCAAGACCGCGGACTGGGTCGTCGACATGGGCCCCGAGGGTGGCAACGGCGGCGGTCTCGTCGTCGCCGAGGGCACCCCGGAGCAGGTCGCGGCCGTGCCGACCAGCCACACCGGCAAGTTCCTGCGCGACGTCCTCGGCGCCGACCGGGTCAGCGACGCGGCCGTGCCCGCCACGCGCGCCCGCAAGGCGGCGAAGAAGACCGTGGCGGCGACGAAGGCCCCGGCCAAGAAGACGGCCACGGCGAAGTCGACGACCGCCAAGAAGACGGCCACCAAGTCGGCCACCACCAAGGCCGCCGCGAAGAAGCCCGCCGCCAAGAAGGCGACCGGGAAGACCCGCAAGGCCTGACGCGGGCCCGGCCCCCGTCGGCACACGAGCGAAGGCGCCCCGTGGGAACTCCCCACGGGGCGCCGTGCGTTCAGGCCAGTTCGGTGGCGTACGGCGGTTCCGCGCCCGCCCGGGAGCAAGTGACGGCCGCGGCCCGCGCGGCGAACCGCAGCAGCTGGGACCAGTCCTCGCCGTCGAGCCCGGCGATGGCGGCGGGGGAGAGGGCGTCACGCCGCGAAAGCCCGTGCAGCAGCGCCGCGTTGACGGTGTCACCGGCGCCGATCGTGTCCACGACGTCGACCCGCTCGCCCGGCACGGAGTACTCGCCCCCGTCCCGCGTGAGCACGGTGAGCCCCTCCCCGCCGCGCGTGATCACCACGGCAGCGGGGCCCGCGGCCAGCCACTCCCGCGGCGTGCCGCCCAGCCACTCGGCGTCGTCCTCGGAGAGCTTCAGCAGCGTCGTCGACGCGAGCCAGCTCTTGAAACGGGCCCGGTAGGCGTCCGCGTCCGGGATCAGGCCGGCCCGGATGTTCGGGTCGAGCGCCGTGCACACGCCCTGCGCCGCGGCCGAGCGCATCATCTCCTCGTACGCGGTGGCGCCCGGTTCGAGGACCAGCGAGCAGGTGCCGAACGACACCGCGCGCGTGCCGGCCGGCAGCCCCTCGGGCACCGCGAAGAGTCGGTCGGCGGTCCCCTCCACGTAGAAGGAGTACCCGGCGGAGCCGTCGGCGCCGATCGAGGCCACGGCGAGCGTCGTCGGCTCGTCGCCGCGCTGCACCGGGGACACGTCCACCCCTGCCGCCCGCAGCCCGCCGAGCAGCGCCTCCCCGAAGGCGTCCCGCGACACCCGTGAGCAGAACGCCACGGACGAGCCGAGGCGGCCGAGCGCCACCGCCGTGTTGTACGGGCCGCCGCCGAGCCGCGGGGCGAGGTCGGGAAGGCCCGTGCCGGGGCCGCCGTCGGTGGGCACGCCCTGCGGGACGAGGTCGATCAGTGCCTCTCCGGCGACGACGATCACGGTGTTTCCTTCCGAGCGGACGAGCGGACGAGCAAGCGAGTGGGCGGGCCCCGCAGCGGAGCCCGCAGGCACCGTCGACGCTAAAGCCTCACGCCCTCCCCGGCACCCGCCTCACCCGAACCGGGCACGCACACCGCGCACCCGGGCACATGCACCCGCGAATCCGGGCACGTAAGCCCCGCGCCCCGGCCACGTTCACTCCCAGTCCCAGCCGATCCCCACAAGCCCCGCCCGCACCTGCGGCTCCACCATGTGCACGGACCGGTGGGGGCCGCTCAGCGTGAGTTCGCGGCGGCCCTCGCGCGGGGCCGCGGCCGACCGCTGGGCGAAGCGGTGGCAGCGCACGGGCAGCGCGTCGTCCGCGAACCTGACCTGGAGCGCGTACTGCCCGCCGGCGAAGCCGAACCCGCGGACGTACTCGGAGGCGGAACCGGCCGTCCCGTCCTCGAATCCGTAGCGGAACAGGTGGGTGTCGCCCGCCCGGAGCCGCGCGTCGAAGAGCAGCTCCGCGACCAGGACGCCCGTCCCGGAGTCCCAGCGAACCCGTCCCGTACGGCAGTTCTCCATGGCGTAGACCGCCACATCAGCGGGGGAACACCCCGGGTCGCCATGGTGGACGGCCAGATAGCGGTCCACGCCGTCGCGGTGCGCCCGCACGATCTGCTGCGAGTCCCTGCCGAGGAGCTGCCGGTGCCCGCCGATCCGTACCCGCTCGTGGTGCCCGACGGTGTGCAGCCCGCCGTCCGGCGGCGACTCCAGCTCCGTGAGCAGCCGCTCGACGGCCCCGGACGCCTCGGTGCGCGCACGGTACGAGCGGCCCGCCCGGCGCCTGGACACGGCCGCTTCGGGAGCCGGGCCGAGCAGCCGGATCAGCGATTCCTCGGGCAGTTCGAGGATCTCCTCCAGGGCCCGCACGGCCCGCATCGACTCGGGGCGCTGCGGCCGCCGCGCGCCCTGCTGCCAGTAGCTCAGGCTGGTGACGCCGATGTGGACGCCCCGGCGCGCCAGGTGGTGGCGCACGCGGTGCAGGGGGAGCCGCCGGGCGGCGATGGCGGCCCGCAGCGCGCTGCTGAACGGGCCGGAGCGCAGCGCCGCCTCCAGGTTCGGCACCCGCGCCGTTTCGGTGCGTCGTTCGTCGAGCCGCATGCCCACCGCCTCAAGTCACCCGGCATTGAAGCGTGTTGACTCCCGCCCCACAAGCCTCGATGCGCACCACACCGACCGCCACCGCGCGACCACGCACAGGCGTCGGAAGCCGCGGACGGCCGCGCGCCGCCGGGAGCCCGGCGCCACCACCCCAGGGCACCCCGAACTGTCACACACCGCCAGTAGGGTGTCTGACATGGCCGACCCCTCCAGCTACCGCCCCAAGCCGGGACAGATCCCCGACTCCCCAGGGGTGTACAGGTTCCGCGACGAGCACCGCCGAGTGATCTACGTCGGGAAGGCGAAGAGCCTGCGCCAGCGCCTGGCGAGCTACTTCCAGGACCTGGCGAACCTGCACCCCCGTACGCGCACGATGGTCACCACGGCCGCGTCCGTGGAGTGGACGGTGGTGTCCACGGAGGTCGAGGCGCTGCAGCTGGAGTACTCCTGGATCAAGGAGTACGACCCCCGGTTCAACGTCAAGTACCGCGACGACAAGAGCTATCCGTACCTCGCGGTGACGATGAACGAGGACTTCCCGCGGGTCCAGGTGATGCGCGGCCAGAAGAAGAAGGGCGTGCGCTACTTCGGTCCGTACGGGCACGCGTGGGCGATCCGCGACACCGTGGACCTGCTCCTGCGCGTCTTCCCCGTACGCACGTGCTCCAAGGGCGTGTTCAAGAACGCGGAGCGCACCGGCCGCCCCTGCCTGCTCGGCTACATCGGCAAGTGCTCGGCGCCCTGCGTCGGTCGCGTCACGCCGGACGAGCACCGCGAACTGGCCGAGGAGTTCTGCGACTTCATGACGGGGCGTACGGGGACGTACATCCGGCGCCTGGAGAAGGACATGGCCGCGGCGGCCGACGAGATGGAGTACGAGCGGGCGGCCCGCCTGCGCGACGACATCGAGGCGCTCAAGAAGGCCATGGAGAAGAGCGCGGTCGTCCTCACCGACGCCACCGACGCCGACCTCGTCGCCCTCGCGGAGGACGAGCTGGAGGCCGCCGTCCAGATCTTCCACGTGCGCGGCGGACGCGTGCGCGGCCAGCGCGGCTGGGTCACCGACAAGGTCGAGGCGGTCACCAGCGGCGACCTCGTCGAGCACGCGCTGCAGCAGCTCTACGGGGAGGAGACCGGGGACGCCGTCCCCAAGGAGGTCCTCGTCCCCGCGCTGCCCGACCCCCTGGAGCCCGTCCAGGCCTGGCTCACCGAGCGCCGCGGGGCGAACGTGTCGTTGCGCATCCCGCAGCGCGGCGACAAGAAGGCCCTGATGGAGACGGTCCACCGCAACGCCCAGCAGTCACTCGTCCTGCACAAGACGAAGCGCGCCTCCGACCTCACCACGCGCTCGCGCGCCCTTGAGGAGATCGCCGCCGCCCTCGACCTGGACAGCGCGCCGCTGCGCATCGAGTGCTACGACATCTCGCACCTCCAGGGCGACGACGTCGTGGCCTCCATGGTCGTCTTCGAGGACGGCCTCGCCCGCAAGAGCGAGTACCGCCGTTTCGAGATCAAGGGCTTCGAGGGGCAGGACGACGTCCGGTCCATGCACGAGGTCATCACCCGCCGCTTCAAGCGGTACCTCTCCGCACAGGAGAAGTCGCGCGAGTGGTCCGACGAGGAGCCGGACTCCGCCGCCGGCGCCGAGGGGGCCGACGGGACGATCGTCGAGGAGTCGCGGCTCACGGAGGACGACGGCCGCCCCAAGAAGTTCGCCTACCCGCCGCAGCTCGTGGTGGTCGACGGCGGGCAGCCGCAGGTCGCGGCGGCCAAGCGGGCCCTGGACGAGCTCGGCATCGACGACATCGCGGTCTGCGGCCTCGCCAAGCGCCTCGAAGAGGTCTGGGTGCCGGACGAGGAGGACCCCGTGGTCCTGCCCCGCACCAGCGAAGGGCTCTACCTGCTCCAGCGCGTGCGCGACGAGGCGCACCGCTTCGCGATCACGTACCAGCGCAGCAAGCGGGCCAAGCGCTTCCGGGCGGGCCCGCTGGACGAGGTGCCCGGGCTCGGCGACTCGCGCAAGCAGGCGCTGCTCAAGCACTTCGGGTCGGTGAAGCGGCTGCGGGCCGCCACCATCGACCAGATCTGCGAGGTGCCCGGCATAGGCCGCAAGACGGCCGAGGCCATCGTGGCGGCCTTCGCGCAGGCCGCGCCCGCGGCTCCGGCGGTGAACACCGCCACCGGAGAGATCATTGAAGAAGAGGACGGCACGACGGACGTGCCGACCGGCGGGGAGCCCGTCAGCGCGGGCGCCCCGGAAGAACGACGGGGGCAGGAGCCATGAGCGAGCAGGACCACGAGAGCAGCGACACCAGCGGCACGCCACAGGGCCCCGCAGCACAAGAACAGCAGCCGCAACCACAGCACGGAGCACACGTGAGCACGGGCACCGGATCAGGGACAGGACCAGGCACCGAACCACCGGCAGGCGCGGACGCGGACGGCGCCGCGGGAGCCGGCAAGTCCGTCGAGGCGCCGGGCGTCCCCGACGCCGCCATCCCCGAGCTGGTGATCATCTCCGGGATGTCGGGCGCGGGCCGCTCCACGGCGGCGAAGTGCCTGGAGGACCTCGGCTGGTTCGTCGTCGACAACCTGCCGCCCGCGCTGATCCCCACCATGGTGGAGCTCGGCGCCCGCTCGCAGGGCAACGTCGCGCGGATCGCGGTCGTCGTCGACGTCCGCGGACGGCGCTTCTTCGACAACCTCCGGCAGTCCCTCGCCGACCTGGAGGCCAAGCACGTCACGCGCCGCATCGTCTTCCTGGAGTCCTCCGACGAGGCCCTGGTGCGCCGCTTCGAGTCCGTGCGCCGCCCGCACCCCCTGCAGGGCGACGGCCGCATCGTCGACGGCATCGCCGCCGAGCGCGAACTCCTTCGCGAGCTGCGCGGCGACGCCGACCTGGTCATCGACACCTCCAGCCTGAACGTCCACGAACTGCGCGCCAAGATGGACGCCCAGTTCGCCGGCGACGAGGAGCCCGAGCTGCGGGCCACCGTCATGTCGTTCGGCTTCAAGTACGGCCTGCCGGTCGACGCCGACCTCGTGGTCGACATGCGCTTCCTGCCGAACCCGCACTGGGTCCCCGAGCTGCGCCCCTTCACCGGGCTCAACGAGGAGGTGTCGAACTACGTCTTCTCGCAGCCCAGCGCCAAGGAGTTCCTCGACCGCTACACCGAGCTGCTCCAGCTGATCGCCGCCGGCTACCGCCGCGAGGGCAAGCGCTACGTGACGATCGCCGTCGGCTGTACGGGCGGCAAGCACCGCTCCGTCGCGACGTCGGAGAAGCTCGCCGCCCGCCTCGCCGCCCAGGGCGTGGAGACCGTGGTCGTCCACCGCGACATGGGACGGGAATGACGGGACGCACCCTGCGGCTCACCAGCAGGATCCGCCGCAGAACCTCACCGGTGAAGCCGGGCAAGGGCGCCACACCCAAGGTCGTCGCCCTCGGCGGCGGCATGGGTCTTTCGGCGTCCCTGGCCGCGCTGCGCCGCATCACGAACAACCTCACCGCCGTCGTCACGGTCGCCGACGACGGGGGCTCCAGCGGCCGCCTGCGGGACGAACTGGGCGTGCTGCCGCCCGGCGACCTGCGCAAGGCCCTCGCGGCCCTGTGCGGGGACGACGACTGGGGCCAGACCTGGGCCCGCGTCATCCAGCACCGCTTCCAGTCCCAGGGCGAGCTGCACGAGCACGCGGTCGGCAATCTGCTGATCGTCGCCCTGTGGGAGCAGCTCGGCGACCATGTGCAGGCTCTCGACCTGGTCGGCAAGCTGCTCGGCGCGCAGGGCCGTGTGCTGCCCATGTCCGCCGTCCCGCTGGAGCTCCAGGCCCAGGTCAAGGGGCACGACCCGACGTGCCCGGAGGACATCGAGACGGTGCGCGGACAGGCCACGGTCGCGCTCACCCGCGGCGAGGTCCAGTCCGTGCACGTGGTGCCGCACGACCCGCCGGCCGTCCCGGAGGCGGTCGCCGCGGTGCTCGACGCGGACTGGGTGGTGCTCGGCCCGGGCTCCTGGTTCTCCTCCGTGATCCCGCATCTGCTGGTCCCGGAGCTGCTCGACGCGCTGGTCGAGACGAAGGCCCGCAAGGTCCTCTCACTGAACCTCGCTCCGCAACCCGGAGAAACTGAGGGGTTCTCCCCGCAGCGTCATTTGGAAGTTTTGGGACGACACGCCCCTAAACTCGCCCTGGACGTGGTGCTGGCCGACGAGGCCGCCGTGCCCGATCGCGAGTCCCTTGTCGAAACCGCGCGTGAGCGTTTCGGTGCCGCGGTCGAGCTGGCGCCGGTGGCCAGGCCCGACGGCACTCCGAGGCACGACCCGGAGCTGTTGGCCGCCGCGTACGACCGTATTTTTCGGATGCATGGAAGGATCGGCCCATGGCGATGACGGCAGCGGTGAAGGACGAGATCTCCCGGCTCCCCGTCACCCGGACCTGCTGCAGGAAGGCCGAGGTATCGGCCATTCTGCGGTTTGCGGGCGGCCTTCACCTGGTGAGCGGCCGCATCGTGATCGAGGCGGAGCTGGACACCGCGATGGCCGCACGGCGGCTCAAGCGGGACATTCTCGAGATCTTCGGGCACAGCTCGGAGCTGATCGTGATGGCGCCCGGCGGGCTGCGCCGCGGCTCGCGGTTCGTCGTACGAGTAGTGGCGGGCGGCGACCAGCTGGCCCGGCAGACGGGTCTGGTGGACGGCCGCGGCCGTCCGATCCGGGGCCTGCCGCCCCAGGTGGTCTCGGGGGCCACCTGCGACGCGGAGGCGGCCTGGCGCGGCGCGTTCCTGGCGCACGGCTCGCTCACCGAGCCGGGACGCTCCAGCTCCCTTGAGGTGACGTGCCCCGGCCCCGAGGCGGCGCTGGCCCTGGTCGGCGCGGCCCGCAGACTGCAGATCGCGGGCAAGGCCCGTGAGGTGCGCGGCGTGGACCGCGTGGTGGTGCGTGACGGCGACGCGATCGGCGCCCTGCTCACCCGAATGGGGGCGCACGAGTCGGTGCTGGCCTGGGAGGAGCGGCGGATGCGCCGCGAGGTGCGCGCCACGGCGAACCGCCTCGCGAACTTCGACGACGCGAACCTGCGGCGCTCGGCCCGCGCCGCGGTCGCGGCCGGCGCCCGGGTGCAGCGCGCCCTGGAGATCCTCGCGGACGACGTGCCGGAGCACCTCGCCGCGGCCGGACGGCTGCGCATGGAGCACAAGCAGGCCTCCCTTGAGGAGCTGGGCGCGCTCGCCGACCCGCCGCTGACCAAGGACGCCGTCGCGGGCCGGATCCGCCGCCTGCTGGCCATGGCGGACAAGCGGGCCCAGGACCTCGGCCTTCCCGGCACGGAGTCCAACATCACCGAGGACATGGCCGAGGAGATGACGGAGGAGATGACGCAGGAGATGGCGCAGAGCCTCGCGCAGAACATGGCGGGCTGATTCGCGGCACCTTTTCGACGAGCCGGTGGCGGGGGGCCGGCGCGGGGGGCGGCCCCCCCGCGTGACAAACCCCGGGAAGGGGGGGGTGGGGGGGGGGTGTTAAAAAAAGAAACAGAGCACGCACCAAGG